>NZ_CEVYEL010000029.1:0-34432 GCF_982403165.1 Longicatena sp. | reverse complement strand
AATATGTATAGTAGATTCAAAAAAATTAAGAAAATTCTCATTAATTTTCTAAAATAATGGTTCCTATTCAAAAAATAATCGCTGATTATATGAAAAAAATAAGATAAAAGGGGATATTAAGAAGATTTTCTAAAATAAACTGTATAGCCTTTTTTTATAAGTATCGCGAAATGCTATAGAAATGCTAGAAATATCGTTGCAGAGGAAGGAAGAAATATAACAAATAGTTAAAAAATTTCATAAAAAAGATGAAAAATCAAAAAAAACAGAGTACAATAAGAATAGAAACTGATGATGCGAAACCAAAGGTATAAGTGTGAAGGTGTTTTCATATACATGGTTGTATCCATCATCAAGAAAAGGAGGATCTACCAATGAACTTAAAAGGAACAAAGACGGAAAAAAACCTGAATGAAGCATTTGCCGGAGAATCCATGGCACGAAACAAATATACGTATTATGCTTCTAAGGCTAAGAAAGACGGCTATGTACAGATTGCCAATATTTTTGAACAGACGGCAAACAATGAAAAAGAACATGCGAAATTATGGTTTAAATTATTGCATGATGGTATGCCTGATACTGTGACGAATCTGAAAGATGCCGCTGCCGGTGAAAACTATGAGTGGACAGATATGTATGCTCGTATGGCAAAAGAAGCTCGTGAAGAAGGTTTCGATGATATCGCAGATACAATGGAAGGTGTTTTGGCAATTGAAAAAACACATGAACAACGTTATACGGCATTATTGAATAACATCGAAGATGGTACCGTTTTTGAAAAGAGTGAAGAAACGGTTTGGGAATGCTTAAACTGCGGTCATTTGCATACTGGTAAAACAGCACCAGAAGTATGCCCGGTTTGTAATCATCCACGCTCTTATTTTGAGGTACGTAACGAGAACTATTAGGAAATTTATCGAGGATATCCAGGCGGTATCCTCTTTTTTCTATCTGGTGTTTCCCTGTTTTTGGCAATATTTAGAAAAAACTCCTGTTATGAAACAGAGTGTGCTAAAATCATAGTAGCAATTTTTTTAAATATATATAAGGTAGTGTAGGATAAGGAACAGTACTTTCTATATGTTTAAGAGAAGTTTTTAAGCACATTTCCTTAAACCATAAACGATTTCTTATAAAAATTGTTTATGCAAGTGTTGTAAAAAATGTGGAAATGTGTAAAATGAATATGATACATCTTAAGCAAGAACATAAGAAATTCAAGCTAATTTCTAAGATAGATATTTAACGAAGGGAAAAGGTGTCAGAACAAGCTATGACGAACTTCATACATTCGCTGCTCAACTTTAAAAAAATGTCTCCTGCGCAAAAGATTGCCGCAAGTTTTTTATTGGTCATTCTTTGCGGGGCGTTATTGTTGACGTTGCCGATATCGACAAAAAATGGAAGCTTTTTTCATCCGCTGGATGCATTATTCACCGCAACCAGTGCAACTTGTGTTACAGGACTTTCCACGGTGACCGTTGCGGATACGTTTAATACATTTGGACAAATCGTTATTCTGCTTTTGATTCAGATCGGTGGTTTGGGATTGATGACCTTTATGGCTGTTTTCGTCTTGATTATTCGCAATCGTTTATCCATGAATGAAAAAATCGTCATGCGGGAAATGCTGAATCAGGATCATGTGGTCAATATGAAAAAATTCCTGCAAGATATTTTATATTATACCTTGTTTTTTGAATCTGTGGGGGCGATCTTGATTGCCTTTCGCATGATTCCACGTTTTGGTTTACTCGATGGCGGTTTTAAAGCCGTGTTTCTTTCTGTTTCGGCTTTCTGTAATGCCGGTTTTGACACCTTAGGATCAGTTAGTTTGCAACAGTATGTTCATGATCCGCTCATGTGTTTCACCATTATGGGACTTATCGTACTCGGCGGCATTGGTTTTGCCGTATGGTTTGATATCCGTGATAAGATCAAGCCTTTAGTAAAAAGACAAATTAGCTTTGAAAAGTTTAAACACTCTTTATCATTGCATACGAAAATTGTTATTTCGGTCAGTCTGACGCTGATCTTAGTACCAGGATTGCTTATTTTGCTGTTAGAATTTGCTAATCCTCATACGCTTGGTGATTTCAATATCTTCGAAAAGACAATGACGGCGATGTTTGAATCTATCGCGTTGCGTACAGCCGGTTTTACAACGATTAATTATGGTGGTTTACGACCTGCAACCGATCTTTTGATGATGGTCGTCATGTTCATTGGTGGTTCTCCCGGAGGTACCGCCGGTGGTATTAAAACGACGACGATTGCTGTTATCGTTATTTATATGTTGAGTGCCTTAAAGGGTCGTGAAAAGACGGTTGTCTTACGCAGAACGATTGGCAACAGTATTGTTATACGTGCGATGGGTATTTTCTTTATTAATCTGGTAACGCTGTTAACAGGTATCTTCTTATTAAATATTGTGGAAGGAAAACCTTTTATCTCACTCGCTTTTGAAGCGGTGAGCGCTATGGCGACCGTTGGTTCATCTTTAGGCATTACGGCTACTTTAGGAGTAGGTGGAAAACTGATCATCATTTTATTGATGTATGTGGGAAGAATTGGTATTTCGACACTGATCTTGTCACTTACCAGACCAAAACCTGGCCTTGATAAAAGTACAAAGGTTTCCTATCCTAATGGAAATATCATTGTTGGTTAAAAGGAGAAAAAACTATGAAAAAATATACAGACAGACAATATGCCGTTTTAGGACTTGGTATTTTCGGCTCAACCGTTGCCAAAACATTAAGTCGTTATAATTGCGATGTTATCGCAGTAGACAGCGATATTAAATGTGTGAATCGTATGGCCGATATTGTCACACAGGCCATGCAGTGTGATATCACAGATATTGATCAGCTGCGAGCTGCCGGTATTCAGGATTGTGATGTGGCAATTGTCAGTATGGGGAACCATTTGGAAGAAAGTGTTATGGGAATCATCAATCTAAAAGAATTAGGTATTCCTTATATTGTTGCCAAGGCGAAAAATAAACGTTATATGCAAATATTTCTTGAATTGGGAGCTAATAAAGTGGTCCGTCCGGAAAAAGAAATGGGCGAACAGGTTGCGAAAAGTGTCTTAGGAAAAAATATCATAGATATTGTTGATTTAGACAGTGAATATAGTATTGTGGAAATACCGACACCGAAACAATGGGTAGGGAAATCATTGATTGAATTAGATCTGCGTCGTAAGTATGGTATTAACGTCGTAGGAATACGTGGCTATTTAGAAGAACATTTGAATGTATGTCCGGATGCCGAGTATCGCATAGAAGCACAGGATCATTTGGTTGTGATTTCTGATTGCAATACGTTAGATCGTTTTGATTTCTTAGATGAATTATAAAATTTTATCAAGAACGTTATGGAAACCTAACATCGTCTCATGTGACGGTGTTTTTTTATATCCTTTTTTGCAATTAAAAAAGGCCTGATGAAAATACGATTGTTCCTCGTGTTACTTGTTTACCTTTATCTCACTGACAAGATTTATTTGTTTTTTCATATACTATACAACAGGAGGAATGCGTATATGGTTGAAGTCAAAAGTATTACGGTAGGACAGTATCATTTCGCAGGTATTTATATCAATCTGCCTCAATATCCGATTCATTTTATCATTTCTACACATACGATCTTAGCACAGGATAATTTCTCCATGGACTATTTTGAACGTTTGGATCGTCCGGTAGCCGTACTTTTATGTCGCTATACCTTTGGCTTTGCCGGCATTTTAGATAGTGAGATTATGTCCATGAATCACATAGCGAAGGAAAAAGGCGTTACCATCGGCATGAAAGCGAAAGATGCGGTGATTCTTTGTGAAGAAGGTAAGGATCAAACGATATAAAAAAGGAAAACTTTTACTTCTTTTCATCGTTCTTCTATTGATCATTTTTCAAATGATAACAGCTTTTCACCATACCATTGAACCTCAGCTACAGGCGATTGCCAAGCAGCATACCGGTTTTGCTATCAATAATATCGTGAAAGAGGTATTAAGTGATATGGAATATAAAAGTGACGATCTATTGCGCGTGGAACGTAATAGCGCAAATCAGATTACAAGTGTAGAGTATGATTCGGCAAAACTAAATGCGCTATTGTACTCCGCTTTAAATACAATTGATGAATCTTTATTGGCAGCGCAGGATGGAAAAAAAGATCCGACAACTAAAGAGGTCTTTTATGAAGATGGAATCTTATATGAAGTACCAATCGGTTATTTTACGAAAACTTACTTGTTTTATGATAAAGGACCGAAGGTTAAGATACGTATGAAGATGCTCAACGATGTCACCGGAGAAATCAAAACAGAGGCGAAACCCTATGGTATCAATAATACGATGATTAAGATTTCTCTTGTCATTCATGTGGATGCGCAAGTCATCACGTTTTTAAGTGTGAGTGAATATAAGACGAAAATGGAACTTCCCATCGTCATTCAAGTGGTAAATGGAGACATACCGGAAATTACACCGTATGCGCTTACAAATAATTGATATTTTATTCACAAAATGTAAAAAAGTGTTGGATATCCAACATGTTTTATAAAAATAAGAGTGTTATCATAGAACTGGTTAAAAGAGAGCTGGTGCGATTATGAATGCCGAACAGACAAAATCCCTAACCTTCTACGGTCGTCAAGAATTTGCGATGATTCCTATTCTCCTTTATGTGGTTTTAGGAGGAGCTATCATGATAGGATTTCAGTATTATTCTATGAAAGTGCTGATCTTTGCGGCCATCGTTTCCATCTTTATTGGTTATTTGTTCTGCCGTAAGAAAAAGGAATACTGGAATGCTATCGTACGAGGATTAGCACAGTATGGAAATGCTCGGCTCATTCTGATTTTTATGGTCATTGGTATCTTTTCCAAGGTGCTAGTGACAGGAGGCATCGGCGGTGGCTTTATCTGGGCCAGTTTGCATTTAGATTTACATGGTGGTGCTTTTGTGGTCTTTTGTTTCCTTGGCTGCAGTATTATTTCAATGGGTGCAGGTGCACCGATTGCGGCGTTATTGGCGGTGGTACCGATCTTTTATCCGGCGGGTATCATGCTAGGGGCTAATCCTGCTGTGTTATTGGGGGCAATGATGAGTGGCATCTTCTTTGGCGATGCCTTATCACCAAGTTCGCAGGTTATCCATACGACCATTGCTTCGCAACACGATGCCCATACCCAAAAGAGTGCGGATTTAATCGAAACGATGAAAGAACGTTTGCCTTATATCCTTTTCGCCGGTTTTGTTTCCATGATTCTCTTTTATTTCTTAGGCAGTGATACAAGTGCGGTGGAGCATGTGGCAGAATTAAGCAAGCTTTCTAATCGTTCAGGCTTATGGATGCTGCTGCCCATCGTTGTCTTATTGCTTATTTGCTTTAAGACAAGTGATTTGTTCATGGGAGTGAGTGGAGGTATTCTTACCGGTATCGTCATTGGCTTAGTAACCGGCATTTTCCAAATGTCGGATATCTTCTTCATTGATACAACGACCCAACAGCTGCATGGGGTATTCTTCGATGGTATTACTAGTGTAACGGATATCATCCTATCTACCATTTTGTTATATGGTTTGATTCAGGTCGCAGTTGAAGGTGGCATGATGCAGAAATGTTGTGACTTTTTGCTAAGTCGTAAGATGATTCAAAAGCCGGCAGGTGCAGAAGGCATTATCGCCATCGGTGTAGGTGTAGTAAATGTCTTACTGGCAGGCTGTGTCTTACCTTCGATCATCATGTTTAAAGATGTGGCAGATACCGTTGGACAAAAGGCTGAGATTCCTGCCAGTCGCAGAAGTATTCTCTTGACTGCGATGGCAACCAATGTGACTGCCATTGTCCCAATCAATTCGGCCTTTGTCATGGGTGCTGTAACGGTCGTTGCGGAAATGACAGCGAAAAATCCAATGCTGCCGAATGTTACACCGTGGCAAATCTTTATATCGTCATATTACTGTTTGTTGTTAACACTTGTCTGTATCGCCTGGGTTGTATTTGGTCTGGGCAGACATAGAGAAAAAGCGAAACATAGCTTGCATATGCAAAGGAGTGGTGAAAGATGAGTGAAATGTATGATGTTGTTATTATAGGTGGCGGCCCTGCCGGATTAGCAGCTGCTATCTATGCAGGCCGCGCACAGCGCAAGACACTGCTGATTGAAAAAGGCAGCTATGGTGGAAGAATCAATGACACTAGAGAGATTCGTAACTATCCGGGTACAATTTCTGATAGCGGTGCTGGATTGATGGAAAAATTCAAGGAACATGCACGCAGCTATGCAACAAATGAATTCAAGCGTACAACGGTTACCGGCATTGAAAAAGCAACGGATGGAAGCTTTGTGATCCATACCAAACGCCGTGGAGATTTCTTAGCACAGTGCGTGTTATTAGATACCGGTACAAAACCAAGAATCTTAGGTATTCCTGGTGAAGTTGAATTTGCTGGACATGGTGTTGCCTATTGTGCAACCTGTGATGCGGAATTCTTCAAAGGCAAAGAAATTTATGTGTTGGGTGCCGGAGATCAGGCAATTGAAGAAGCCGATTATCTGACAAACTTTGCAAGTAAGGTCACCATCATCGTCTTACATGAAGAAGGTCATCTTGATTGTAATGAAGTCGCAGCAGAAACGGCCTTCCATAATCCAAAGATTCACTTCGTTTGGAATTCTACCTTACAGGAAATTAAGGGGAAAGAGGAAGTCGAAAGCCTAGTCATCAAGAATGTTGTTACCAATGAAAGCAAGGAAGTAAAAGCCGATGGTATCTTCTTCTTTGTTGGCATGGTACCGCAAACCGAATTTGTAAAAGACTTGGTTGCCTGTGATAAGAAAGGGTATATCAAGGTAAATGAAAAGAAAGAAACCAATGTGGCTGGCATTTATGCAATTGGTGATTGTACCCAAACTTTCTTACGACAGGTTGTAACTTCTGCCGCCGATGGTGCGATTGCGGCAACGGCCAGTGAGCGCTATGTGAAAGAAAAGAAACAGATTGATGCTATCCTAACACCAGACAGTGGCAAAGTAGCCTTTCTGTTCTACAATCCATATGATAGTGCACAAATTGATGTTCTTACGAAGATGGAAGAAAAGCTTGGTGGAACTTATCATGTCATACGTCAGGATATCACACGTCAAAGCTTATTGTATGAACGCTTGCAAATGCATAATGTACCAGCAGCTGCTTATTATGAAAACGGCCAAGTAGAACGCATCGAAGAATCTTTATAAAGAAAATAGAAAAATGGCTCATACAGCAAAGAATGCTGATGAATAAAAGAAAGAATGGAGGAATGAGTTATGGGACAGCCAAGTGTTTTCCCTCATGGAGTTACTGTTTATGATCCAAAAAAATGTTGGAGTGGGTATACGATCGTACCGTTGATTAATGATGGTGTCTTGTTGTTTGATATGAATGGAAATGAAATCCGTCGTTGGAATATGCATGCCATGCCACCAAAATTATTGCCAGGAGGTTATGTGATGGGCCTTTCCGGTTACCGTCATCCAGACTATGGTATGCAGGATGGTGTTAACCTGATTGAGATTGATTATGATGGAAATATTGTATGGGAATTTGATAAATTTGAAGAAATCAATGACCCGGGAAGAGATCATCGCTGGATGGCACGCCAGCATCACGATTACCAGCGTGAAGGAAATCCTGTCGGCTATTATGTGCCAGGCATGGATGCCAAACCATTAGAAGGAAATACGTTGATTCTCGTACATCAAACAGTGCATAATCCTAAGATTTCAGATAAAAAGCTGTTAGATGATTGTATGATCGAAGTCGATTGGGAAGGCAATATCTTATGGAAATGGTCTATTACCGATCACTTTGATGAATTAGGCTTTGATGAAGCAGCCTTAAATATCCTTTCAAGAGATCCGAATATGCGTTCATCTGATGGCGGTGTCGGTGATTATCTGCATGTGAATTGCATGAGCTATCTTGGACCTAACAAATGGTATGATCAAGGGGATAACCGTTTCAAACCGGATAATATTATCTTTGATTGTCGTGAAGCCAATATTTTAGCAATCTTAGATAAGGAAAGCGGTAAGATTGTTTGGCGTATCGGTCCTGATTTTAACGCAACACCGGAATTGAAGAAATTAGGTTGGATCATTGGACAGCATCACTTCCACATGATTCCTAAAGGTCTTCCTGGTGAAGGCAACCTGTTAGTGTTTGATAATGGTGGTTGGGGAGGTTATGGCGTTCCTAATCCAGGCTCTAAAAACGGAACTAAAAATGCGCTGCGCGATTATAGCCGTGTATTAGAATTCAATCCAATTACATTGGAAGTTGTTTGGAAGCTGACCCCAAAAGAACTCGGTCATGCAATTCCTACCGATGCTAGTAAATTTTACAGCCCTTATGTATCCAGTGCCCAGCGTTTGCCAAATGGAAATACCCTAGTGACAGAAGGCAGCGATGGTCGTATAATAGAAGTAACGGCAGAACATGAAATTGTTTGGGAATGGATTTCACCTTATTATACCCATAATGAAACCGGACCAAAGAATAATATGATCTATCGTGCATATCGTTATCCATACAGTTATGTACCGCAAGAACCAACACCACAGGAAGTTGCAATTCCTAAAATTGATAATATTACCTATCGTGTACCAAATGCCGGTGCCTTTGGTGCTAAGAAGATTATTGATGTAGAGGGAACTTTACCTTATTATCAGGATGTAGCTCTTTGTGTTGCGACCGATGATGAAGAAGACATGAGCAAGCGTGAGAAAGTATTTAGCGTAGATACGGATTTATTTGAACCGGTAAACAGCTTTGCGGATTGGAATGAAAAAGTATTAAAGGTAAATGATAAACCAGTGCTTGTCTTGTTTGGTGCTGAACGCTGTGTTCATTGTAAAGCGTTGCATCCGGTATTAGAGGAAGCTTTGCAGGATGAATTTAACAGCAGTTTCCATATCCGCTATGTCAATGTGGATGAAAATAAGGACATTGTGGATGCATGTCATGTACAGGGTATTCCTGTTGTGGCAATCTATCGTCATGGAAAAGAAGTACAACGCTTTAATGGAGAACGGGATTACGATGATGTCTGTGATTTCTTAGATCAGGCATTTGCATAAAACTACATGAGGCAGGAGGTAGACTTCCTTGGAAAACCGTATATCGCAACAGACACCTTTCGCATATCGCTGTTTACATCATCCCGTATATGGGAAAGCCTTTCGTTATCAAAGCTATAAAACAGCAGAAATCATCCATCCAACAGGAGCACCGATTGATGAATTTGGAATCGTGGTGGATGGTATCTTAAAGGCAAACCTGTATACCGTAAATGGCTGTGAATTGTGCAGTGCTTACTTTGAAGATTGTGATGTGTTTCCCGAATTTCTCTACTTCACTGGCAAAAAAGTATATACGTATACATTGGCAGCAGTTAAGAAAACAGAAGTTGCATGGATAGCGACTTCTGTTTTTGAGCGTATGTTACAGGAAGATTCCGAAATGATGTATTCCTTTATGCTCTATATCTCAAAACGTGGATTAAAGAATCAGATGTTGTTAAACTGTTTAAATTATCAGACGATTCAAGAGCGTGTCGCATATTGGTTGATTGGCATGAATAATCTTTCGCAAAATGAACATATTCCTTTGCCAAAGTCACAAACGATGTGGGCAAATACCTTGCGTGTTTCACGTTCTTCTCTAAACCAGGAAATCAAGCGTATGGAAGCTTTAGGATATTTTCGCATTGATGGACATAATCTGGTTTTATTAAATCAAAGAGCATTAGAGGATTTGCTATAGCAAATTACGTATGCACATAACGATAGCCAAAAACCAAAAAAGAACCGATTGGTTCTTTTTTGGTGAACACTTGGTATACATCTTAATCAAAGTCTTGAAAATTATTCAGAATCAAGAAATCACTTGATAGGATAAGCGCAGATAGGAATCTTCTAAAACCTCACAATGAAGAAGTTTTAAGATACCTAAGTGAGATAGTTCCTTCGTTGACATCAATGAAGTACCATCAATCAAAGTAGCAGTATCTTTACCGCCAATCAGTACCGGAGCAACAACGATATCTACATAGTCAATCAGCTTTTCTCTAAGGCAAAGTCCATTCAAGGTACCACCTGTTTGGATGGTGAGACGTTGACATCCGTAATCGGTATAAAGTGTTTTAAAAATTGCAGATAAATCAAGTTCATGTTGCTGAAGTATATGCAGATTAGTTTCTTGCAGGGTGAATGCAGGATGTTGTCGATTCGTAGTAACGAGTACAAATTCTTTTGATAAGGCGCAGAAATAGCGTATTCCTTGTAGGGTTAAATGCCGGTTATCAATGATTACGAAAGATACCGGTGTTTTTTGTGGCATTGGTCGCTGGTTAACTCCAAGTTTAGCTTGTACACGTCCGGAATTTAAGCACCATAGATCTGTGGTTTGTTCGATTTCATAATATTGATGTAGCCCTTCCTTGAGTCCTTTCAGTTTAGGAAAATCAAGATCAACATCTAATTCATCCGTTGCACCGGTGCTAATTTTTCCATCTACGCTCATTAACATAAAGAGGGTGGTAAGTGGTCTGTTCATTTTACTATCTCCTAGTTTAGCAGTGTGTTCGTTGTTTTCAGTATACATATATTTCTTTTCAAATTCTTCATCTATTGCCAACAGAAAGTCATTTGACTTATTGACTTCTATTTAGTTGGCTTTTCAATGATATTATGGTAATGATAACATATATGCTTTTAAAATACTATAGATGCAAAAAACATTATAAATTATCTAAATAAGACGCGGCTAGGCCAATATAAATTTAAATATTTATTAGGAGAAACTAAGACTATTCCAGAAAAAATAAAAAAATTGATGATTCCCTAAATACAGTGTCTATCAGCATGTTCAAAGGATTTAAGAAGTCATTTTACTACTTATTTAATAAACCTTGCTATGTTGATATTTTTAGATATGTAAAGATATGGTACAGCACTTTGCATTGGACAAGATTATTCTTGGCGGTATTAAACTACATTATGTTGAAGATTAAAGGCAATCAGCTAGCAGAGAATTTACAGGGAAATCATCCATCAGGGATGAAACAAGAAAGAAAAGATAGCAATATCGTTAAATATTTAAAAGCTTTATCAGTTTCGTAAGGTATAAAAGCCTCTTTATAATCAAAGTAAGCACTTTATTGTCTATTACTAGTGACATATTTGTGTCTGTATGATGGTAGATTACACCTCTATAAACCTTTATAATAATAACTAGAGGTGGTATCTATGAAATTAGAAGAAAAGTTACAAATATTGAGAAAAAAGAATGGATATTCGCAAGAACAATTAGCCGATAAACTTGGTATAGCTCGTCAAACTATAAGCAAATGGGAAAATGGACAGGCAATTCCAGAACTAAATGGATTGATAGCATTAAGTAAATTATACGGTATAGCGATTGATAGAATTGTTAAAGATGATGATGAATGTAATCTACCCATTTATAAAGGCGCAGAAGTAGATGTAAATGAAATGATTTCATTTTTAATATATGCCAAAAAAAGCACTTATCCAGTAAATGGAAATAAAGTTGCTTCATCAAGAACAAAATCTCATGATTATAGTTATAGTGAAAACGGATATAAGTACCTAGATACATATTTAGGGGGAGAGAAATTTTCTGGTTCTGAGGCTGTTTGGTATCTTGATAAGCCTATTTGGAGCATGAACTATGCTGGACGAATAACAGGAGATTTTTTTGATAATGATTTTTTAAAAGAAGCCTTATTAAGTGTTTCTGCTGACGCACCTTATCGGGGTCCTAAAATTTTTGTAAAGGGCGATTATCATTATCATTGCAAAGTTGAAGGCGAATTTGTTTGGTTTCAAGGATATGAAGAAATCTTTTATTTGAAAGAGAAAATTTATGAATGCTATTTTCATGGAGGCGTTATAAGCTGATGAAAATTATCGAAAAGCAAATCAATACAAAAGATTATTTGACAAAATCAAATCTTCCAGATAGTGATTATGTCATAAATCCATATGTTGGTTGCCCTCATGCCTGTAAATATTGTTACGCTAGTTTTATGAAAAGATTTACAGGCCATTCAGAGGAATGGGGAACTTTTATAGATATAAAGGAATGTGATAAACCTATAAGTAAAAAAAGGCTTCAAGGTAAATCGGTATTCATAGCGTCTGTAACAGATTGTTATAATCAATATGAAGCAAGGTATTGCAAAACTCAAAAAATATTAGAACAGTTAATAAATATCGATTGTCAAATAACCATTTCCACTAAATCAGATTTAATATTACGTGACATTGAGATTCTAAAAAAAATCCCAAATCTTAAAGTGGCGTTTTCTCTGAATACGTTAAATGAAACATTCCGAAAAGATATGGATAATGCTAGTGCGATTGCTAATAGATTATATACCATAAAAAGACTACATGAAGCAGGAATATATACTGTTTTGTTTATATCTCCTATTTTTCCATATATTACTGATTGGAAGAAAATCATAGAAGAAACAAGCTATATTGTAAATGAATATTGGTTTGAAAATCTAAACCTTAGAGGTTCTTATAAACAAACTATACTTACTTATATTGATAAATATTATAGCAATCTGGCAAATGAGTATCGAAAAATATTTTTGCAGAAAGATAATGCTTATTGGGATAATTTAGCAAGCTCTATAAATGTTTATTGCGATGAGTTAAACCTAAAATACATCAACTACTTTTATCATGCTAGATTGGTTAAAGAAAAAATGGATAATAAGCATGATATGTGATAGGAGGTCTTAAACATGGGAATATTCTTATTATTGAATTTATAGACAATGAAGAACGAGTATTTCAACAGATTGTTCAATGGTTATGTCATAAACTGATAAACAGCTGTTCAATCTAAACCTTTATACCAGAGTTTTAGCAATTCATACAGGAGTTAGGATCTATTTAATAAATAACTTATAAGATACTTTTTCGTAAGGATAGTAAAGGATATGCTAACTTAGTAGAGATATGAAAAAGAAGATTGTCCGCTATTTTTTATCATAGTTGCAATCTTCTTTTTAACTACTTAAATTGAATCACATTTGAAAAGATATTTTTTATTTATGAGCATCTATAAACTTACGAATATTACTGGCATTGGCATATGCCTGATAGTCCTGCTCATCGGCAACAATCAAGGTTGGAGCTAACATGACCTTATATTGTTTTGTCAGCTTCTGATTTTCTTCAGCATCAATTTTTTCATAAGGAATGCCTGCTTGCTCTAACCATGTGGTAGCAATCTTGCAATTTGGACATGTCTTTGTGGTAAAGAGCATGACTTTTTTAGGTTGTACCTCTGGTTTTTTCGCTTCCTCATCTTTTTGAGGGGCGAACACATCTCTTCCTTTTAAGACGCTGTGGCCGATATCATATTCCTTACGTTCTTTATATTCTTGGGATTTACCTTCATTCCAGTTCTGGATTGGTCGATAGTATCCTGTGATACGGCTCCATACTTCGGTCTTAGCACCACAGTGAGGACAAGTGTATTGTTCACCGGTGATGTAGCCATGGTTTGGACAGATGGAATACGTAGGGGATAAAGTATAATATGGCAGTTTGTAGTTTGCGGCAATGGTGCGTACCAAAGATGCAGCTGCTTTCCAATCTGGAAGTTTCTCACCTAAGAAGGCATGGAATACCGTTCCTGATGTATATAATGTTTGCAATTCATCCTGTACATCCAAAGCATCAAAGATATCTTCCGTAAAGCCTACTGGCAAGTGTGAACTATTGGTATAGTAAGGGCTATTGCCTTCTTCTGTTGCGGTAATGATATCTGGGTAATGTGCTTTATCATGTTTTGCAAGACGATAAGTCGTAGATTCAGCTGGTGTTGCTTCCAGGTTGTATAGATCACCATATTCTTCCTGATAGATCACCAGACGTTCACGCATATGATTTAAAACTTCTTTTGCGAATTCCTGTGTTTCCTTATGAGTCAGATCTTTTCGCAGCCAGTTGGCATTTAAGCCGACCTCATTCATACCAATCAAACCAATGGTTGAGAAATGGTTCTCAAAAGTACCTAAATAACGTTTTGTATAAGGATACAGACCTTCATCTAATAATTTGGTTATAACCGTACGTTTTGTTTTTAAAGAACGTGCGCTGATATCCATTAAATGATCTAAGCGATTATAGAATTCTTCTTTACTCTTAGCTAAATAGGCGATTCTAGGCAGGTTGATCGTTACAACACCAACAGAACCTGTGCTTTCTCCACTACCGAAGAATCCACCAGATTTTCTTCGTAATTCACGTAAATCCAGACGCAGACGGCAGCACATGCTGCGCACATCGCTTGGTTCCATATCACTATTTACATAATTAGAGAAATAAGGAGTACCATATTTCGCTGTCATTTCAAATAATAAACGATTGTTTTCGGTATCTGACCAATCAAAATCAGAAGTGATGGAATAGGTTGGGATTGGATATTGGAAACCACGTCCGTTGGCATCGCCTTCCAGCATGACTTCAATAAAGGCTTTATTGATCATGTCCATCTCTTTTTTACAATCCTTATATTTAAAGTCTACTTCTTTACCGCCTATGATACAGTTCATTTCAGCCAGATCATTTGGAACGGTCCAGTCTAAGGTGACATTAGAGAAAGGTGCCTGTGTGCCCCAACGGCTAGGGGTATTAACACCATAAATGAAAGATTCCACACACTTCTTTACCTGATCATAATCAAGGTTATCAACTTTTACAAATGGCGCTAAATACGTATCAAAGGAAGAAAAGGCTTGTGCACCTGCCCATTCATTTTGCATGATGCCTAAAAAGTTTACCATCTGGTTACAAAGCGTTGCTAAATGAGAAGCCGGTTTTGAGGTAATCTTGCCAACCACACCGCCAAGACCTTCCTGAATCAATTGTTTTAATGACCAACCGGCACAATAACCGGTTAACATGCTTAAATCATGGATGTGCAGATCACCATTCTTGTGAGCATTAGCAATTTCATCATCGTAGATTTCAGAAAGCCAATAGTTAGCAGTAATGGCACCACTGTTATTTAAGATCAAACCGCCTACGGAATAGGTGACCGTCGAATTTTCTTTAACACGCCAATCGGTTGCTTTTACATAGCTGTCAACTAAGTCTTTATAATCTAAGATCGTCGAACGCATATTACGGATCTTTTCACGCTGTTTACGATACAGGATATAAGATTTTGCGACATCGGCATAATCTGCCTGAATCAATACATCCTCTACACTGTCCTGAATGTCTTCGACATGAATGCGTTCCTCTTTGATTTTTGGCTCAAAATCACTGGTGACGCGCAATGCCAACATATCAATAACACTTGGATGATATTGGCGCTGGACAGATTCAAATGCCTGGGTGATGGCTATGGTAATCTTGGCGATATCGAAATCGGTAACCTTTCCATCTCTTTTAATTACTTTGTACATAATTTTCTTCCTTTCCTTTACAAGCCTCTAAGCTGTGTATTTGCAATATATGGAATAACAGCTTCTTGTAACTGTTTCATGGTTTGGGCATCGTAAGCGTGTAGCCCTTTTTGAATTACTCGTTCACTATCGACGAAGCCTTGCAGATAATACGCTCTGGCATCCTTGAGCCATTTTCCGATTTCCTGCACATCGGCTAAGGTATGAAGCTCTTTTACAATTGTTGTCCGAAATTCATAAGGAATGTGATCTTCCATTAAATATGCGGCACTTTCTATGATCGGTGTCACATCAAAATTGTGAATGCCGGTTGTTTCAGGATAACGCTTTAGACAATTTTTAATGTCCATTGCGACATAGTCAATCAGTTTTTTCTCGACGAGTTCTTTTAAACGCTTTGGATAACTGCCGTTTGTATCTAGCTTTATTTGGTAACCTAATTCTTTGATGGTTCTTAAAAAAGATTCTAAGGTATCATTTAATAAAGGCTCACCACCGGTAATACAGACACCCTCTAAGACACTGCGGCGCTTTTTTAAAAAAGCGATAATATCTTTGGTAGGTATTTGCGAGGTATTCTCATTCAAGAAGACCAAATCGGCATTTTGACAAAACGGGCAGCGCATATTACAGCCACCGGTGAAAATCGTGCTTGCCATCTTCTGCGGATAATCCAACAGAGTCAATTTCTGCAAGCCAAAGAGCTTAATTTCTTTTTCATCTTCCATGGCATCATACTGCTTAGCTTTTTCAGTTAAAGCATCTAGCAAAGCTTCTGTATTCGCGCATTCGCTCGCACTCATGTCGCGAGTCAAGCGTTCCCACCATTCTCGTCGAATGAGATAAATCTTTGAAATGATGTCTTTTGTACGATCGGTTGTATAGAGCAAGCGCACTCTTTTATCTGTCGTACTGGCACAAGATCGAACATAGCCGGCATCCTCTAATTTACCAATACTTTTGGTAATGGTACCTTTATCAAAACATCCTCTCACTGCCAGTTCCTGCATGCTGATTCCTTCATTTTCATAAATCAGAATCAGAAAAGGAAGCTGTCCGGCATTGATATCATAATCACTTAACTGTTTATCATAATATTTTTGCCCACAACGATAAAGAATGGAAATATTCATTAATAAATAATTGTTGCTTTCCATGTCATCACTCCAAATGGTTGACTATTCAACTATTTGTATGATAACACAGCTTTTTTGTAACTTCAACCGTTTGGACCATGTAAATTATGAAAGTGTAGTAAACGTTTTCATTTGTAATACTATTATCGTTGGTTGTCTAATGTTATAATGATACACACTGTTTTTGTGTGTAAACCTGTGCTTTCTATCAGAATGTGCTATGATAATAGACAAAAGACGAAAGAAGGATAAAATCATGATGGGTGTGTTTTTAGCTGGGATGGGATTGTTGGTGTGCCTTGTGAGTTATCTGCAATTGCGATGGATACATCAACAAATACAAGGCTTTTTTTATCGGTGCCTGCAAGTGTTGTTAGTGAGTGGTGATGGTATTTTATTTTATCGCTTCAGCAATCAATTTTATCGTTTGCAGCAAGAATCTTTACGTGCATGGATCCTACTTATATCAACAATTGTGCTGGTATGGTTCATACTATTTGCCCTCATGCAGGGGATTGCCTTTTTGTTAGAAAAAAGAAGGGCTTATAAGTTATCTTTGCGATATATTCTAGGAGGATGTATTCTTTTTACTGCATTGTTTGTGTATATCGGTTATCGGCAGGCAGCACCGCTTGTCTTGCGTAGCTATAGTGTAACTGCGAAAATGAACATAGTGAAAGATCTGCAGTTTTATTTACTTAGTGATTTGCATTTAGGAAGTGGAGTGGACAAGCAACGTATGGATCAAATGTTTGCGATGTTAGAAAAGCAGCCAATGGATGCTTTGTTAGTGGCAGGAGATCTCTTTGACGAAGCAACGCCAATTACTGACTTACAGTATTTTTGTATGAAATGTCGTAATGCTTCCTTTCATGATAAAATTTATTATAGTCCCGGCAATCATGAATTGCTGAGTAAGAATCGTAAAGCATATGAAACCCTCTTGAAACAAAGTGGCATTCATATCCTGAAAGATGAAACAGCCTTCGTAGATCATCGGTTTTATGTGATTGGACGCAAGGACAAAAAGGAAAGACGTATGGAGCTTGCCACCTTTATAAAATCCTGTCAAGCAGACAAGCCAATTATCGTTATCGATCATCGACCATGCTTTGATGATGTCCATGCGATAGATTTACAAGTCAGCGGGCATACGCATCAGGGACAGATCTTTCCTAATACTCTCTTTACAAAGTTGGCATATCCTTATGATTATGGAACTTATCAAAAGCCATATCCGATGATTGTCAGCAGCGGAGCAGGTACTTGGGGCTTGCCAATACGTATAGGAACAACCTCTGAAATTGTTAAAATAACGCTTAAGGGGCAGTAGCTTAGGCAATGTTATTGAAATTTGCCCAAATGCCAAAGATTTTTGCTAGTGTTTTTTTAGCACAATCGCTATAATAGAACCACACAAAACGTAGAAAGGGGTATTCGATGTTAAAAGATAAGTTAATTGCATTGCGTAAAAAAAGTGGTTATAGTCAGCAAGAGCTAGCCGATTTGCTTTCTTTAACAAGACAAACCATATCGAACTGGGAAAATGGGCAAAGTGCACCGACTTTTGATAAAGCTATCGAATTAGCGGCTATCTATCATATTTCTTTAGACGATCTTGCGGATAACCAATTAGAGATACTAGCTCAAGAAAAAACAAAGAAGGATTTGCATGTGTTACAGGCTTTACAGGGAAAGACGGTTATTTTAGATTGTGAGGATTTTGATTACATGCTGAATTCCTATAACGAGAAAGCAAAGGTGCTGGAGGTTACGAAGGAATGGATACGAGTGGCTTATACAAGAGGAAAAAGCAATACTTTTTTCAAAAAAGAAACATTGATAAAACTTATTGATACAAGGGCTATCCATGGCTTTATGATCGTGGAGGAAGCAGCATGACAATATTTTTATTGCTAATCATCCTTGTGTTATTGTGCTATCTTATGAAAACAGTGACACATGGGGAAAAGGAAAAACAGACTGTAAAAGATCAACCATCATTAAATTATCAAGCCATATTGCCGCAATATCTTAAGAAGAATTGCTCGATCATCTTAAAAAAACCACTGGCATCACTAGATGCGATGTATAGCATTGAAGGTGTTTTATGTGATTTAGATGATGAATGGTTGTTAATAGAAACCATGACAAAACGAAAAACAATCGTGCGCATGCTGCGTATTGATACTATACAAAGTATCAAAGAAATCATAGATTAAACAAGAGTTGCACATAAAAAACAAGCGATGGCATGCCTATCTTACAGGAGGAAGTAGTATGATAAGAAAAATGGAAGCTATGGACCATGACGTTGTTATGGATATTTGGCTACATGGCAATCTAACAGCGCATTCCTTTCTATCACCTACCTATTGGAAAAAACAGTATGCGATGGTTTCTCAAGCCATACAAGAAGCAGAGGTATATGTATATGAGGAGAATGGTGCTGTTGTAGGGTTTGCCGGATTACAGGATACGTATGTTGCGGGTATCTTTGTAAATGAAGCAATGCAAAATAGGGGCATTGGAAAGAAGTTAATGGATGAATTAAAAAAACACAAAACAATTTTACAATTGCATGTATATGAAAAGAATGAAAAAGCATTGCGTTTTTATCAAAGGGAACACTTTGCTATTTTAGCAAAAGAAAACGATGCAGAAACGAATGCTCAGGTATATCACTTGATGTGGAAAGCATAAAAAAACCATGCAAGCATATGAAAAATGATGTTTGTCTGCATGGTATAGGAAGCATAAAGCAAACGACTTTATGCTTTTTTTTGAAATGGTAAAACATAAAAAAAGCCTTTTTGCAAAGGCTAGTTCGTATGTTGGTGGGGAAGGCGGGACTTGAACCCGCACGGGATTAACTCCCAACGGATTTTAAGTCCGTTGCGTCTGCCTATTTCGCCACTACCCCAAGTAATGGAGGTTCCGATCGGACTTGAACCGATGATCACAGAGTTGCAGTCTATTGCCTTACCACTTGGCTACGGAACCTTATATTTATTTTTGATTGCCCCACATCATCGGTGCTATAACATTATATAATAAAATACAAAAAATGCAAGCAGAAATTTAAAAAAAATTTAATTTTTTTCATGAGAAAATAAATAGATGTGCAAAAATAAATCCATAGCTCCTTTTATGATGGAGGAGTTATGGATGTTAGCAAGAACTAGTAGAGAAAGGCAACTTCCGTTTTTACCCAATCTTACTTTACCATCTGTATGTGAAAGATAAACTTATGAAAATTGATTATCTAATGGATAGCAGACGGTAGGATCAATATACAGATAATTTACATAATGATAGCGTATTTTTGGATGACCATCGTGAAATATCTTATAGAATGCATAATAATCACTGATATTCAAATCATCCTCTAGATAATCAGACGCATGAAAAATCATCGAGAGTTTTAATTGTTTGACTACCTTTGCGAAATAAGCGGTCATATGTTTTACATCAGAAAAGGTTTGTTCATTATAAGCGACTCCCATATCTTTTTGAATAGTATCCATATGTAAATACACGGTATTGGTGATGGAAAGCTCAAAGAATTGTTGAATCACTTCACGTATGCGATTGATCTCTTCTTGCTTATCGTATTGATTTAATGGCCGCAACTGTTGGGGGTTTTGCGAAAGCGGTAAGGTCAAAGATGTTGGAATAAGGTACATATCCATAGAATCATCTTCCTGCATACTGGCTACCATGATATAAGGAAGATGCTTTCCGGTGATGAGGATGTTCTGCGTATCTTTTGCGTGTACAGGTGTTAAGATAAATAAAAATAACACCATGAGAAAGACTGTATAAATTTTTTTCATAGGATTACCCTCCTTCTAAGGTTAGTATGTATGCTACGATGGTCTTCATGCAAAAGTAGATAAGGGATTTTTCTTATCACGAATCTCAATCTGAAGGCATTCGCTATGAGCTTGCTATTGCAACAATTGTTCTCTAGGAAGATCAAAAAAGCGTTTTCATTATTATGGATTGTTCAATTTATGTAAAATCATTGGAAGTAATATGAAGTAAAATTAAGAATTAAAAGGTTGATTTGTTCATTTTGTATGCTAAAATGAATATAACTTGAACAAAGGGAGGATGTGGAAAGATGAGGAAGGCAATCGTGGCATTGTTTTTAATAACGGCAATTCTGTTGCTGAGCATTCGTCAGGAAAGAGAAACCATCATTATTTATTCTTCCATGGAACAATTTCGTGGGGAAGAATTGCAAAAACAATTGAATGAACAATTTCCTGATCTGCATGCCATGGTGATGTATGTGCCAACCGCCAAAGCCGCAGCAAAAATCTATGTGGAAAAGGATCAAAGTGATGCAGATATCATCGTAGGATTGGAATCCAGCTATATGGAAAAAATCAAAGAGGAATTAGCGGATATCAAAGGTTATAGCAAATTATCTTATCTGCGTGAATTACAACCGGATAAATTTGATAATCGCTATGTAATCTGGGAACGTCAGGCAGGGGCTTTCATTATCAATACCGAAGTCTTAAAAAAACACCATCTTCCTATTCCGACAACATATGAACAGCTGTTAGATCGCAAATATTATAATCTTATCGCCATGCCCGATCCGAAATCCAGTGGTACCGGCTATTTCTTTTATAAGAATTTGGTGAATACCATGGGGGAAGCGAATGCCTTAGCATATATTGATAAACTGGAATATAATGTGAAGCAATTTAGTGAAAGTGGCAGTGGACCTATTAAATTATTAATACAGGGCGAAATTGGAATCGGTTTAGGGCTGACTTTTCAAGCAGTAAATCAGATCAATGAAGGTTCACCATTTCAAATTGTCTATCCGAAAGAAGGTTCTCCATATTCATTGACTGGCACTGGCATGATGAAACATAGCAGCAATGATGCCGATGTACAACGTGTATTTGATTTTATCATAAATGATTTTCTATTATATGATAAGGAACATTTCTCACCGGAGCAGATCTTGCAGCATCAAAAAAATACAATACCCAATTATCCGAAACATATTCCTTATGCGGATATGACCGGAATCGAAGATATACATGAAAAAGAAAGGTTGTTAGAAGTATGGAAGTACTAAAGGATGCAAAACTCATCGTTAAGGATCTATATAAAAACTTTGACGGAAAGGATATTTTAAAACATATCTCCTTTGCTGTAAAAGAAGGGGAATTCTTAAGTGTATTAGGACCAAGTGGCTGTGGAAAGACAACCTTATTGCGTATTCTGATTGGTTTGGAGAAACAAGATGATGGTGAAATCTTATTAGACGCTCAAGATATTTCGCATTTAAAGCCAAGTGAACGTGGAATGGGCATCATTTTTCAAAACTATGCGTTATTCCCGAATATGAGTGTCCTGGAAAATGTGGAATATGCCTTAAAACTGCGTGCTGATTTGAAGCAAAACAGTCGTAAGATTGCTCTGTCCACCTTAGAGGCAATCGGAATGCTGGATCAGATTGATAAACGTCCTTCTCAATTATCCGGTGGGCAGCAACAGCGTGTAGCGATTGCCAGAACGCTTGCCCTAAATCCTAAGATTATATTATTGGATGAGCCTATCAGCGCATTGGATGTCAGCATGCGCGAGGTTATGAAAAAGGAATTAAAGGATATTCAGAAAAAATTTAACTCAACTATGATTTTTATTACCCATGAACAGGAAGAGGCTTTTTATTTATCCGATCGCATCATGGTCATGAGCGAGGGCAATATTGAACAAATCGATACACCGAGAAATATTTATGAACATCCGGCTAATGACTATATCAAAGATTTTGTCATTGCTCATTTAGATAGTAAGCTGGCATCGTTGTGTGTGTGCACAGGGAAGAATGTTTATGAAAAATAGAGGTTTTCGCGCAGGTAAGCTGTTGGTGCTCATCTTCTTATGTTTTTCTGTATTACTGCCACTTTTCACTTTGTTTTTTCATATTGATGGTGAAGATATCAGTAAGGTCATCCACAGTCCGCAATTCGCGCCGATGTTGATTAATTCTTTGATAACGACGACACTGGCTACGATCTTTTCTGTTTCACTAGCCTTTGCTTTGGCCTGGTTCATGAATCGTACCAATCTTCGGTATCGTTCCATATTTACCGTTTTATTTACGTTACCGATGCTTATACCTTCCATCTCTCATGGCATGGGCTTGGTGTTATTATTTGGCGATAATGGACTCATCAGTAATCTTTTGCATATGAAGTTTTATTTATATGGATACAATGGCATCATCTTAGGTTCTATTTTATACTCCTTTCCTGTTGCTTTCCTCATGTTGTGTGATACCTTTCAATATGAGGATTATACGACCTATGAGGCGGCAACTGTCTTAGGACTAAGTAAGAAACAACAGTTTCTTACAATTACTTTGCCCAATGTGAAAGGACCTTTGATCAGTGTGATTTTTTCTGTTTTTACCATGATCTTTACCGATTATGGAGTACCGCTGGTTGTTGGGGGGAAATCCATGACATTGCCGGTTTATATGTATCGAGAAGTAATCGGCTTGCTTGATTTTTCAAAAGGGGCCATCATTGGGATATTGCTGTTAATACCGGCCTTTATCGCTTTTATCATTGATTTTAAAAATGATAATAAAGGAAATAGTTCTACGGTTACAAGAAACTATGTCATAACACCAAATCGCAAACGTGATCGCATTGCCTATATCATCTGCATTGCCACGGTGGTGTTTATCTCTTTGCCGATTATCACCTTCGCCATTTTATCCTTTGTTAAACAATATCCTACCGATATGAGTTTTTCCTTGGATAATGTAGTACAGGCTTTTGATCTGGGAGTTCGTATGTATCTTAAAAATGCGTTAGCAATTGCCTTATTGACCAGTATCCTTGGTGTGTGCTTAACCTATTTTACGGCATTTATTACCGCCCGCAGCCATCATAGCTTTTCCAATATGGCGCTGCATCTGATTTCCATGATATCACTGGCCATTCCTGGTGTGGTTTTAGGTTTGAGCTATGTGCTGTTTTATAAAGGAAGCCTACTTTATGGAGGACTTTCCATTCTGGTACTCGTCAATATTACACACTTTTTCGCCAATCCATACTTGCTTGCTTATAATTCCTTACAGCAGTTTCACAGCAATTTGGAAGATATCTCAGCAACGATGGGGATTTCTAAACTACGAATGTTAAAAGATGTATATATTCCATGTACGCAAGCAACCATCATTGAAATGTTTTCTTATATCTTTGTGAATTGTATGGTTACCATATCGGCGGTGTCTTTTTTGGCAAATTTCCGCAACATGCCATTATCTTTGCTGATCCCACAATTTGATTCACAATCACTCATTGAAGCAACGGCTTTTATCTCCATTGTGATCTTAAGCGTGAATTTGGTAATGAAGCTGATTATTTATTTACTAAAACGTTCCTTACAAAAAGAAAAGTAGTTTGCAAGAACAAAGGGAAATGCTATAATACGATTACATAAAGGAGAAACGGAATTATGACGCTAACATTAAATCAATTTGAATTACTTGTCTACATAGAACGTCATCAAAACACAAAGATCACACAGCGAGCATTGGCAAAACAGCTGGATGTATCACTGGGTGTTGTTAATAAAACACTGGCAGAGCTATTGGAAAGTGAAATGCTGCGCAGTATTCGCAATTCAGTGTATGATGTGACATTGAAAGGCTATGAAACCTTAGAACCTTACCGGGTGAAAAAAGCTATCTTCTTAGCTGCCGGCTTTGGCTCACGTATGGTGCCTATCACTTTAAATACACCAAAACCATTAGTACTTGTTCATGGGAAACGCATCATTGAAACCTTATTGGATGCGGTCGTCGCAGCCGGTATTGAGGATATCACAATCGTACGAGGTTATTTAGGTGAGCAGTTTGATGTCTTGCTGCATAAATATCCGAAAATTAAATTTATTGAAAATCCATTGTATAATGAGACCAATAATATCTCCAGTGCGTATCTGATCAAGGATATGATGGAAGGTGCATATGTGTTGGAAAGTGATTTGCTATTATACAATCCGGAAATTATCCGCAAATATGAATATGCGACCAATTACTGTGGGATTAAAGTAGATGTTACCGATGATTGGTGTTTTCATACGAAAAAAGGATATATAACCAAATTGGGTGTCGGGGGGAAAGATTGTCATCAGATGGTCGGTATTTCTTATTGGAATAAGGAAGATGGCAAAACGATGGCTGAGGATATTGAAACCGTATTTAGAATGCCGGGAGGTAAAGAAAAATATTGGGATGAGGTGGCTTTAGCGGAATGTCTGCATCATCATAAGGTTATGGTAAAACCGGTTCATCAGGAAGATATTGTGGAAATAGATACATTTAAAGAATTGAAACAAATTGATCCAATCTATAATGTATAGTAAAGTTTTTATGTGGCATATTGTTACTAGGTGAAACATATGAAGGAAAAAATCTATGAATTTGATGCCATTATCAAAAAAGTGGAAGATATAGATGGAGCGTATGTCGAGATTCCCTTTGATGTGAAAAAAGAATTTGGCAAAGGACGTGTTTATGTTCATGCATGGTTTGATGATGTACCATATGATGGCAGTTTAGTTAAGATGAAGACCCCTTGTCATATTTTAGGGTTACGCAAAGATATTCGTGCAATTATCAACAAACAGCCTTCAGATTCTGTGCATGTGAAATTGCAAGAGCGCGATCCTAAGGCAAAAAAACAGTAAATGATAAGAACTTGTGCTACACTATAGATGAGGAGTGATGATGATGAAAACAATAACAATAACGATTGAAGGTATGATGTGCCAACATTGTGAAACACGTGTTCAAAATGCTGTTATGGCACTAGATGGAGTGACGAGCTGTGAAGCAAGCGCAAAGAACAATCAGGCAGTCATTACCTTTGATGAAACGAAGGTTAAAGAAGAAAATATTAATGAAACCATTGAAGAAGTTGGCTATGAAGTAAAATAGGTGCGTGAAAAATCACGCACCTTTTTCAATCTGGATGTCTTAAAATAGCTGGAAATTATCGATACTTAATAAAAATCATGAGTACTGTCATATCCATTACGTAACTGTAGGTCCAGATATAATTCAGCTAATACGCCTTCATAATAGGGATTGACAAACCAATTACCGATAATCAATAAATTGCCTAGAATACGCCAACCGATAAAGGATAGATCAAGTACAAACATATCGAATTTATGATGCATTGTCATATGACGGGAGCGCGCAAAGGCTTCTTCACTGCTCATTGACGGATCTTCTGCCAACAGATATGGAATCATCTGATATTCATAGGATTTTATGATGCCAGGGATAACAAATAACAAGGTCCATAAGAAGATTTTGATATTTTTTAACAGCATAATCTTTACGACATTGAGATAATTATCCGAAAAAATTGAAAAGATAACGGCGATACTTTGCGCTTCCTGTATATTTTGAAGAAAAAAGCGATTGACACCGCAACGTAAAGGATTGGCGATAAAGATACCGTACAGAATACCTATAATGCCAATAATAAAAACAATTAAAAATGCAAAGCCCAAAAAGTTGTTTAGCCAAATGGTATCAAAGATCGTCGCATCATGGAAAGTATAAGTCAAAGATCCAACGCCCAATGTGATACCATCCTTATAATCGGATACATGATGTGCCTGATCGGCAATAGAATCACTGATTCTGCCACATAATAACATGGCGATAAAGGAAACGAGAAACATCCTCCAATAGCTGCGCTGCATGACTGCCTTACAGCGGTCTTTTAATTCTTTTCGTGAAAACATAACATCACCCTTTCTCTATATATTAGCTAAAAGCTGGAATTTTTATCTTCGGGTATCATAAACCGCATAAAAACATACCCATTTTCTACCGTGTCTGAGAATTGAAAGCCTAATTTTTTCCAAAAGGCTTGCGCATCCTTGTTATGAAGATCTACCGGACAAGAAACTCTTGCTGCATTATATTCTTTTTGTAAGAAATGAATGCAGACTTTCGCCGCTTTTATACCAAATCCTTGCTTCTGGTAAGCATCATCAATAAAGAAATTAATAATTTGATAGTTTTTTTCACCTACATACATAGAAACAAAGCCAATCATTGTATCATCCTCATAAATGGCGAATGGTTTCATATCATGATAAAAAACATATGCTTCTGCCAATGAATATGTTACCGTGTCAACAAAATTCGTATTTGCGACAGTTGCTTTTAAAGCTAGACATCTTTCATAATTGGCTTCATTAATCGTTTGTAATCGTATCAATATACTCATCTCCATGCAATCTGAATTAGCAGTTACGTATGGTTATTATAGCATATAAGTAATCATGTGGGATAGGAAAAAGCAAACGTCGAGTGTTTCAACGGAAAGAATGGTAAAAGATAAGTAAAAGGATAAGAAAAGAAAGAAGAAAACATGATATAATACCTACATAAAAAAAGCGAGGCGAAACTGATGAGGCTTGTACATGTATTTGTAGAACATCCAATATTACATTTAGACCATACGTTTACTTACCGTTGTTACGATGCCAATGTGAAACGTGGTGTCCGTGTTCAAGTGCCTTTTCATAAGACAAGTATCATTGGATTTGTCAGTAAAGTAGAAGAAGCAGATGAACAAACGCTTGCAAAATATCCTTATGAAATCAAAGAAATTACAAAGATTATAGATGCAGAACCATTGATTAATGAAGAACTGTTTGCTTTGGCTGACTGGATGGGGAAAACATATATAGCTCCGCGTATTGCATGTTTTCAATGTATGCTGCCGGCAAAATTAAAACCAAGTTCAACACATGGCAAGATCAAAATGGAAACATGGGTACGGATTTGCAAAGAGCCGACACAGAAATTAACGGAAAAACAACAGGCTGCTTATGAACAGCTTGAGCGTCATGGCTGTATGCGGCGCAGCACATTTTATCAAATGTTTAAATCTTGTGGTAAAAAATTGATTACATATGGTATTGTCGAAAGCTATGAACAAGAAGCAAAGGCAAGCTTGCTGGAAAGTGAGCAGGATGAAGAAAAGACATTACAGCCGGATCAAAAAAAGGCTATGCAAAAGCTTTTACATGCAACCCAGGTCGTATCCTTACTACATGGTGTGACAGGAAGTGGGAAAACCGAGGTTTTTTTACAACTTGCCAAAAAAGTGTTAGAAACAGGACGACAGGTAGTGTTGTTGGTCCCTGAAATTGCATTGACTCCCCAAATGGTACAACGGGTAAAAGCACGTTTCGGGAAAGCAGTAGCTATTTATCATTCCGCATTAAATGCCCAAGAAAAGTATGAACAGTATCAATTGGTAAAAGAGCATAAAGTACAAATTGTCGTTGGTACACGCAGTGCTATTTTTATGCCATTTGATCATTTGGGATTGATTATTTTAGATGAAGAGCATGATACCAGTTATAAACAGGATGCAACACCACGCTATCATTGCCGTGATATTGCTGTATGGCGTGCAAAGTATCATCATGCGAAAGTCGTGTTGGCGAGTGCAACACCGTCTTTAGAAACATATGCCAGAGCTCATAAAGGTATTTATCAGCTAGTAGAAATGCCAAAACGCATCAATGCCCGTTTCCCTGAAATGCAATTGGTAGAAATGCGCAAAGCTGTAGGGAATTCAGAAAGCTATTTACTATCAAATGACTTATTGGATGCCATTTATGAGCGTCTGCAAAAGAAAGAACAGATTGTCTTATTATTAAATCGCCGTGGTTATACGCCAATCTTACGCTGCATTTCCTGTGGATTTGTTCAAATGTGTCCCCATTGTGATGTGGCAATGTCGTATCATAAAGAAGAACAGGTACTAAAATGTCATACATGCGGACACACGATGTCAGTACCCGCCTATTGTCCTACATGTGGTAAAGCCAGTTGGCGGTATTTAGGTATAGGTACACAAAAGTTGGAAGAATTTGTCCAGATCAAATTCCCACAGGCTCGTATTTTGCGCATGGATGCAGATACTACCGGAAAAAAACATGCCCATGAAGACATTTTGAAATCCTTTGGGAATCATGAGGCAGATATTCTTTTAGGAACGCAGATGATTGCAAAAGGATTAGATTTTGACAATGTTACATTGGTTGGCATTGTGAATGGCGATGCTATGCTGAATCGAAGTGATTATCGCAGCGGAGAATTGACATACGATTTATTAGAACAGGCAAGTGGCAGAAGTGGACGTGGTGATAAAGCAGGAAAAGTCATCCTGCAAGTATATGATACGCAACACTATGCTATACAAAGTGCCCTTCATCATGATTATCTGATGTTTTTTAAGCATGAGATGCGTTATCGTCACTTAGCCGGATATCCGCCGTATCGTTATTTGGTGTCTTTGGTTTTTTCTCATAAAACAAAAGAAATGGTGGAAAAGGATGTGAAAGCAGCCATGCAGATTTTAGAAAAGAAAGAAAACGGCAAGATTTTAGGTCCGGCTTCTTTAAACAAGCTACGTGACGAATATCGCATGCGGATCCTCTTAAAAGGAAAGGATCAAGCATTATTGAATCATTATGCATGGGATGTCTATCAGAACCATATAACCAAAAAAGCTAGAACACGATTGGATATCGATGTATCACCGGTGGTACTGGAGTAAAATATGAAAAAAGAACTTTTAAAAACAGTGTTGCCCTATGGTATAGCAATTGTATTATTGCTTATTGGCAGCTTTTATGATTATCAGATTACCGATGCTTTGCATGGACGATTGCCCTATAGTGGTGTTTTCTTTGAACGATTGATTTTAATTCCTTTGCAATCTATGGTCATCGTAACCTTTGCGATGTTGTATCTCGTAAAACGAAAATATAGATATCTTTTTTGTGCTATGATTGCTTCTATTTATGTCGTACAGGATGCCTTACATTACTGGATGCGCATAGACGCTCTATGGTTATATGGCATTCTTCTTATATTGGCAGTTCTCTATCTTTTTACAATCTTGCTTCTATTATCACAAATGGATCAACATTTGTTGCAACAGCGGCTGCCTTTCTTTATCTTTTTTACTTGTGTGATGTTAAGTGCCGCAGCGTGTACAACCATCATAAAGCATTTTTGGGGCAGAATTCGCTATCGTGATTTAACAAATGCACAGGATTTTATAAAATGGTATCTCCCACAAGGTGTTACTGGAAATCGCTCTTTTCCTAGTGGTCATACGAGCGGATTTACTAGCATCCTGTGTTTCTTAGAGTGGCGGAAAAACCGTTATGAAAAACCATCAATCGTGCGTACGATCATCATTTGGATGTTAATTATATACATGCCTATCTCACGTATGGCCATGGGTGCTCATTTTTTAAGTGATACTGCTGTCGGCTTTCTTATGACCTATAGCTGGTATTTGTTTTATCGAAGATATTATCGAAGGAGAGAAGTATTATGAATGCTAGAATGTTTGCTTACACAGCGCTTTGTCAGATCTGTATCCATAAAACCTATAGTAACCTTTATTTACGTAAAGAATTAGATAAGGCTGAACATAAGGATAAAGGACTCATCACGACTATTGTATATGGAACCTTACAAAACTATCGCTTATGTCGCTATCAATGGGAAGATATGGTACAGAAATTACCAAAAGAAGAAACAGCAGTCTTATTGGATATGAGCGCATATCAGTTGTTTTATATGGATAAACTGCCGGCATATGCCATCATCAATGAAGCTGTAGAGATAGCCAAAAAACATGGTGGTAAAAAACAGGGAGCATTAGTAAATGCCGTTTTACATAAGGTCATGCAGCGAGGGCAAAGAGAATTGCCAAAGGATGTGCTACAAAAGTTGGCAATAAAAACTTCACATCCAGATTGGCTCATCAAAATGTGGAAGGCGCAATACGGCGAGGAAACTTGCCGCGCCATCTGTGAAAGTAATATGGAAACGCGTAAACAGTGCGCCAGAGTGAATCTCATGCGTATGAGTCGTGAAGAATTACTAGCACAGGACAATCAATTTACAGTTGGACAATTAGCTTCTTCTGTATATTATCAAGGGACCTCTTTAGCCCATACTTCCTGGTATGAAGATGGTATGTTGTCCATACAGGATGAAGCCAGTCAACTGGTTGCTTATTGCGTAGATCCTCAGCCTAAGGAGCGCATCTTGGATGTATGTGCAGCACCGGGGACAAAGTCTACACATATGGCGGAATTGATGCAGGATGAAGGAGAAATCATCTGTGGTGATATTCATGAACATCGTGTGGAATTGATTCAACAAGGTGCAGATCGTTTACAGCTGCATAGCATTCATCCTGTTGTCATGGATGCGACGAAATTACAAGGATTACAGGAAGCTAGTTTTGATCGTGTGTTATGTGATGTACCTTGCAGCGGCTATGGGGTTTTAGCAAGAAAAAGCGATATCAAGTATCATATGCAGAGTGAGGATATGGATACATTGATTCCTTTACAAGCAGCTATTTTAGAAAAAGCAAGCACAATGGTGAAACAAGGCGGTATCCTTGTTTATTCTACCTGTACTTTAAATAAAAAAGAGAATGAGAAACAGGTGGAAACGTTCTTAAAGAAACATGAGGAGTTTACCTTAGTATCACAGAGAACGATATTTCCTTTTGAGTTTGGCAGTGATGGCTTTTATATTGCGAAGATGGAGAAGAAAGCTTAATTAAGATAGAGGGATTGATTATGAGAATCAAAGATAAGTGGGTAGAATAGAAAAGATTATTTTATGATTTTGTAGATGAGTATAATACGTAATTGGCATAGATTACGCAATTAATAGGATTTAAAAACCATAAAATGTGAGAGATGAGCATGCCGATCTTTCACCTTTTTGTGTTACATAGATAGTTAAGTGCTTGATATTTTACATTATATTTGGAATCTTTTTCATTGCGTAATAAAATGTTTCAGAGTATAATTCTGAATAACGAGGTGAACATGATGCTAGAAATAAAAGTGTTAGAAAAGGTTCTGGAAACGGCTCTGAAAACCGGAGGCGATTTTGCGGAAATCTTTGAAGAAAAAAATTATCGTAATTCTATTTCCATGCTGAATGGAAAGGTTGAAGATGTTAACAGTGGAATACGCAGAGGGATTGGTTTGCGTATCTATCATGGGTTAGAATCGGTATATGCGTATACCAATGATCTAAGTGAAGAAAATTTGATAAAAACAGCGAAGCAGTTATCTGCCGCTATTGATGATCAACAAGTCATTGAACATGTCAAACTTCAGGAAGTAACCTATGAGAATGCGCATCCGGTTACGTTATATCCAAAGACATTTCCAATGGAAAAGAAAGTCGCATTGCTGAAGCGTGCTAATGATGCTGCCATGGCATACGATACACATATTCAAAAAGCCATGTCATTTTTAATGGATGAAGAACAGCATGTTGCAATTGCCAATAGCGAAGGTCGCTACATTCAAGATACGCGTGTGCATACCCGTTTAGGAGTTACCGTAATTGCAGAAGACGGCGATTTGCATGAAACCGGAAGCTGTGCGCCAGGTTCTAGCAAGGGCATGGAATTTTATGAAGAAGCACTTCCGGAAGAAACAGGGAAAGAAGCAGCTAGAGCAGCAATGCAGATGCTTTATGCAGATGATTGTCCTAGTGGCACAATGCCTGTCGTGATTGAAAACGGCTTTGGCGGCGTTATTTTCCATGAAGCGTGCGGGCATGCTTTAGAGGCTGCAGCAGTTGCGAAAGGTCAGTCTGTATTCTGTGGTAAATTAGGACAGAAAATAGCAAGTGAGTGTGTTACGGCAGTCGATGATGGAACGATACCAAATGCATGGGGTTCTGAAAACATTGATGATGAAGGAAACTTCCAACAGCGCCGTGTATTAATTGAAAATGGTATTTTAAAGAGTTATATGATCGATAGACTCAATGGTCGCAGAATGGGTATGGAAAGTACCGGCAGTTCTCGTCGAGAATCTTATAAATATGAAACAACTTCCCGTATGTCAAATACTTTTATTACAGAGGGAAATAATACGTTGGAAGATATGATTGCAGGTATTTCTTATGGCTTATATGCAAAATCCTTAGGTGGAGGAAGTGTAGATCCAAGTACCGGAGATTTTAACTTCTCAGTACGTGAAGGCTATTTGATCAAAGACGGTAAAATCAGTAAACCGGTGAAAGGTGCTACTTTGATTGGTAATGGTGCTGATGTCTTGATGAAAATAGATATGGTAGGAAAAAATGTATTACGTGCACCTGGTATGTGTGGGGCAAGCAGCGGTTCTATTCCTACTGATGTAGGACAACCACCATTACGAGTAAGTGCGATGATTGTCGGTGGTAAGGAAGGAGGAAGTGCAAATGAATAAGCAGTTATGGATGGATGCGGCAAAAAAAGCCGGATTAGAACAATTTGAAATCTATGAACAGCGACACACTTCAACTTCTATTAATGTTTATGAACAAAAGGTAGATTCCTTTAGTATCAGTGATTGTGATGGGATTGCCATGCGTGGGATTTATCAGGGGAAAATGGGAAACTGTTTCTTAGAAGAAGTAGATGATGCGCAGATAGACGATGTATTAGATCAGATTAAACAAAATGCTTCTATTATTACTGCGGAAGATAAATTAATGATCTTAGCACCAGCAGAAAGTTATCCAACAATACAAAAGCATAAAAACACATTATTAGAAACAGAAAACAGTTTAAAGATCCAGAAACTTAAAGAACTGGAAGAAACAATAAAACAAATGGATTCACGAATTGCACAAGTCATGACAACCACCTATGAAGAAAGTGTTGTAGTACGCAGTATTGTAAATACAAAAGGTATGAATCTTTGTGACAGTGACAGTTGTTCCATAGTTTATGTGGAAGTATTGGCAAAGGACGGCGAAGATACAAAGAGTGCTTTTGATTGGCTGTATATAAAAGATCTGGAAGCCTTGGATATACCTGCTTTTGCGCATAAATTATGTGATAAGGTCATCAATAAGCTTCATGCGGATACGATAGAAAGCGGCAATTATCCATTATTGATGGAAAAAAGTGCTATGACCTCATTGTTTAGTGCTTTAGCAGGTTTGTTTGATGGCGAAAATGCCTTTAAAGGCATTTCTATTTTGAAAGATAAGCTTAATGAAGCTATCTTTGATGCAAAGATTAGTGTAATTGATGATCCTTTGATGGAGGATGGCATAAATTCAGCATCCTTTGATGATGAAGGTACAGCATGCTATACGAAAACAGTCGTTGATAAGGGAATATTAAAAACGTATCTGCATAATAGCAAATCAGCAGAATTGATGCAGACAACTTCTACTGGCAACGGCTTTAAAGGTGGCTATGGTGGACCAGTTGGTATTTCACCAACAAACTTTTATATCGAAAATGGTACAGCAAGCTATGAAGAAATGATTAAAACGATGAAAAAAGGTGTTATTGTCACCAATCTGAATGGTCTGCATGCTGGATTAAATCCAGTATCAACAGAGTTTTCGTTACAATCCGAAGGTTTTTATGTAGAAGATGGTGTCATTGTGAAACCAATTAACCTATTCACGATATCCGGCAATTTCTTAGATATGATGAAGCATATTAAAATGGTTGGCAACGACTGCAAGATGGGAATGAGCGGTGTCGGTACACCAAGTATTTTATTTGAAACCATTGCTGTAAGTGGTAAATAATCATAGAGAAGAGTTTTCCAAAACAGGTAAACTCTTTTTTGTATGAGAAAACCCCCAGATAGTCTGGGGGTTCCGTAGAGCTTTAGCG
>NZ_CEVYEL010000028.1:0-36117 GCF_982403165.1 Longicatena sp. | reverse complement strand
GCAGATGATTGAGGCTTATATGCAAAGTACGACCTTGGAAATGTTTTTAGCTAAGATTGATAGCATATTGTTAAGTGGTGAACGTAAGGACAGCCATATAGTGACGATGTTGCGAAAACAGATGCACCCACAAGTGTCTTTAAAGGAAGTTGGAAATGCGATTGGGTACAGTGAACGGCATGTACAGCGTATTTTTCTGGAACAGATTGGCTGCAGCATGAAACACTATCAAAGAGTACAGCGCATGAATCTGGCAATCCATCTCTTACAAAATGCGCATTCGCTGATTCAGGTGGCACAGCTGTGTGGATATTATGACCAGTCGCATTTTATTCATGATTTTATTCGAGTGTGTGGCTGTACACCGAAAGCTTATGTGGAGAAGATGACAAGTTATTATCAAGAACCTTATAAATTTTAAACCTGTCGCCTTGACAGGGGGCAGATGAAAGGGCACAAGCTGTCCTTTTTTTACAATTCTATGTCTTGTGAATCGTTTATACTGATTACAAGAGAGAGGAGTGTTACAAATGGTAAAATTTGAAGGAGGACTAATCTGTGTGAAAGATATTCAGCGATCACGCAGATTGTATGAGGAATTATTGGGACAGACAATGCTAGAGGACTTTGGTGAAAATATTGTGTATTTAGGCTTTGCATTACAAGAGAAGACATGCTGGGCATCGTTTTTAGATGTTGCACCTGTTGATATCAAAGCGGGTCGTTATGATCATGAGTTATACTTTGAAACTGAGGATTTAGATGGTTTTATAGAAAAGATGAAAGCATATGATGTAAAGATTTATCAGCCAATACAAGTAAGTAGTTGGGGTCAGCGAATGATTCGTTTTTTTGATTATGATGATCATATGATTGAAGTAGGAGAATCGATGGATTATCTGATTTTAAACTATATCAAGCAAGGACACAGTGTAGAAGAAACACATGAAAAATATCAATTTTCTATCGACTATATCAACAACCTATTAAAAAGGTAAATATCCTAAAAAGGCCCGCTGTTTACAGCGGGCATAGTTATTTATATGGAAAATCTGATGCTTATTGAGAATGCGACATCTATACATTTGTTTAGGTTTGATCGTATCGCATAGGATATTATCAGATGGTTTCATTTATATATAGATGCTCTAGCGGTAAGGATGGCTTGTGCAACTGCTTTACCATCATGACAGTCATTAATTTTCCTTTGCCAATCACATCTTCTTCAACAGAGGTACGCAGATAAACTTTATTTGTTGTCTGGGCTAAATGAGATAGCATATTGGTAAACACTTTCGGTGTTGTATATGCACATTCTATAACTTCGACATCCTGCTCATGCTCTTCGATTAACAGATAACCGCATGGTTGTTGATCTTCTTCATAGACATACAATGTCTGTTGCCACAAGTCAGCATAAGGAAGAAATTGTTGAATAAAGTAATCCTTATCACGAATGCGATAGCCCTCTTTGTCTTTTGTGTATGTCTGATAGATGTCCACAAGCGCCGATATTGTAAACTGTGTAGTCAGTTTACCTTTTTCTTCATCTTGTAAATATGCCTGCTTATCCAATTTCCAACGTTTACACATATAAGTTTCCACAAAGCCGCTTGATTTGTAAATTTCCCATTCATATGCCTGTAACAAAATGAAGTTTGCCGATGCATAGGGCTCTTTTTGTAAGACACTATGCAGCAATTGTTTCATATAGCCACAGCCTTCATATGCTTTTTGCGTAGCGACACCGACAACGAAATAGACACGTTCTTTTTTTCCGTGTAAGGAAATATCCATCGGACGTAACTGCAACATAGAGATCAGTTCCTGTTGACTTGTTAACAGCCAAGTATCTTCTTCATGATAAAAATGCGTAAAATAATATTGGCTAGATGCTTTTGTTTCATCTGCAAAGCTTGTTTCCCATAACTGCATAACGGCATCTTTCCAATGGGCATCTGCTTGATGAATCTTTAAGGCTTGATGACAACTGCCAAACTTTTGAATCTTATATATGGGCTGCATGTCACTCTTGGCTTTACGCAGCTCCGGAAGTCCCATATCATCTTCTCTGTTTAGGTAACGGATGGTATCCGGAAGGGTTTCTAAATAGCATTTCAAAATAGCAATATATAAACCACGATATGCGCGATTTGCTTTTTCCACATGAATTTGTACCATATCTTCAGCCAATCTTGAGGTTATCGAAAAGGCTTCTAATTGATTATCTATGTAAATACATCCACCTTCTACAGGTAATTGTTCCCAATATTGAAACAAGAGCTCAATACCGATGATTTCAGCGTCGATTGTTTCATACTCTTCTTCCTTTTTGGTTGCTTTCCAACGCTTTAAAAAAGCCATAACATGAGGAATATCTTCGCGTGTTAAAGGTTTATAATAATACCTTCCTTCATAAAGCTTTTCAAAAGCATGAAAGTGATTACGGCGTTTCTGCATTTTCTTACCGGATAAAGTTTGTTGCTGCATGCGATCATATACATAATCGCGTGCATTATAACAATCCCAAATTAAAAACGCTTGGGGATATTCCTTTATGAGCCAATCTTTAAACTCTTTAGTCATAGAATGGACCTCAAAGGCGATATGCAATTGCTCACTGCGCTTTGCAAGCATTTCTAAGGCTTCTTTACGGTAAGGCAAGGCACAATATGGCATAAGCCATACAGGCTCATGATGCGGCATTTTCGTATATACCAAAGCAAAGTGTTCATATGTTTCAAAATAGGCCTCATAGCGATTAGACCACATCAGCAATGTCATAGCGTTTGAGTTATATTCATGGTAATCAGCTAGCGCGATATAGGGTTGTAATTCTTTCCAATTTTCAATCGTTAGTTTTTTCATAAAACCTCTCTTATTATTACTATGGTATATTATAGCGCGGTTATCATAAAAAACAAGAAATTTGCTTATAGCAGCGACTTGCTACTTTGTGTATAAGCATTCACCTTTTTGGAATTCTTCCAATAAACGACGATAATCATCCGCAAACTGACTATGTTTACGCCATAAAAATGTAATGTCATGATGCAAAGGCATGCCTTTTAAAGGAAGGATGACCAGACTGCCTTCGGCAATCTCTCTTTTAGCGGTGTTTTCATAAAGAAACGTAATGCCACAGCCTTTCACAGCAAGTTCTTTAATCAGATGAACACTGCCAATTTCCGTATAGGCAGTGAAATCATGTATGGCAATATTCTGTTCTGCTAAATAGCGTTCTAGGATTGCTCTGGAGCCGCTGCCTTCCTCACGTAATAATAATGGACAAGTTAGAAGATCTTCCAGTGTCGTAAGGCTTTGCCAATGGGGAAAGGATGGGGCACAGACCGCAAGAAACGGCTCTTTGCGATAGCAGATGGCATCATATGCATCTTTTGCATAATATCCTTCCACAAAAGCGACATCCAGTTTTCCTTGATCAATACTTTTTAATAAAGTTTTGGTGTTATCAATCGTTAAGGTAATGCTGCGGTTTGGATGTTGTTTTAAATAACTGGCAAAGGCATCTTGCAATAACCCTTCGGCAACACTTAAGGTAGCTCCAATGGCTAAAGGAGCCTCTGTTGGTTGTTTCATTTTTATCATTAATCGTGTTTCATCATGCTGTTGTGTTTGCATGGCATTTAAAAGTAATTTTCCGGCATTTGTTAAATTTAATTTCTTTCCTGTAAACGTAAATAAGGCACATCCATAATGTTGTTCCAAATAATGAATATGCTGCGACACAGCCGGCTGCGTAATGTGCAAACGCTCTGCGGCCTTTGTATAATTCATTTCTTCACATACGGTAAGAAATGTCTGCATACGAAAATCAAGCATCCTAACACCTCCTGTTCATAATTGCTATATCTTTATTATAACATTCTTTACATATACCTAAAAGAAGGGCTAAGCTTATCTTTTAAGAAAGATATAAAAGTAAGCAAAAAAACCACCCTAGTGGTTTTTAAATAGTTTTAGGCTGGAACAATTTCCAACCAATAGCCATCCGGATCTTCGATAAAATAAATGCCCATCGCTTTATTTTCATAACATATACATCCCATATCGGCATGTTTTGCATATGCCTGTTGGAAGTGATCACAAGAAAAAGCAATGTGACTTTCATTTTCTCCTAAATCATAAGGTTGTGGATGTTCTTTTAACCATGTTAATTCCAATTGGAATTGGTGAGTATCATCTTCCAGATAAGTTAATTGAAAAGAATCATCTTCTGCTTTTTTAATCGCTGCCACATGCAGTCCTAAGGCTTCTTCATAAAAAGCAACACTTTTTTCAATATTTGTGATATTGATATTACAATGGATTAATTTAAAATTCATAAGCTAGCTCCTTTTTCTTTATTATACGACATAGCTGTGTTCGGAAACAAGTTTTTATCTGATAACGAGAATATGAAACCTAAGAAAAACCGACTTTCCTCTATTTATTTTTTATGATTTGCGTTACAATGAAAGAGGTATCAGGAGGTTGGGACATGCAAAACGAAAAGAGTAAATCTTTGCATTTTACAGAAGAAATGGATCGTTTAAGCACTTTGTTGAATCGGCATGCCGGGGAAGTGTGTTTAGAAAAAGAATTGAAAAAAGCAATCCTGCGCAACCAGCTTTTATGTGTTGCCCTGATCGATATTAATGATATAACCGATATAAATACGAAATATGGTCATGATGCAGGTGATGCTGTTATCCAACAGGTTGCACAATGTTTAAAACAAGATCTGCAGCAAGAAGAATATGCTGCACGATTTAGTGGAGACGAATTTCTTTGTATATATCCTGCAAAACAGCGCCAAGAGATTCATGATCGTTTACAGAAGATAATGGAATATCTTGCCCGTAAAACCGATAAGGATGCATTTCACATCAGTTTTTGTTATGGCCTTACCCTTGTAGAACCGACACAAAAGATCACGGCTAAACAAGTAATCATGGAATGTGATGATGCGATGTATCAATGGAAACGCCGTTATCACTTAGATAAGGCACGTTATTCTATCTTACATCATTTTCTTGAAGATGAAGATGCCAGACAATTTTCTTATGATACAAAATGTCTGTTGCATGCTTTAGTAGCCAGTACCGATGATTATATTTATGTATGTAATATGGCAGAAGATCCCTCTACTTTTTTATATTCGCAAGCAATGGTAAAAGAGTTTGGGCTTCCTCAGCAGGTGATTCATGATGCGGCTTTGGAATGGGGCAAGCACATTCATGAAGCGGATCAACAAGCCTTTTTGGAAGCCAATCTGGCCATTGCAGACAATCGCAGTGATTGTCATAATGTGGAATACCGTGCTAAGAATTGCCGTGGGGAGTGGGTATGGCTCAGATGTCGGGGACATGTGGAGCGGGATATGGATGGAAATCCAATCTTATTTGCCGGTATGATAACCGACCTTAGTAAAAAGAATAAGATCGATCATTTAACAGGTCTGTTTAATAAATATGAATTTGAAGATACGATTGAGCAAATGCTGACAAAAAAGAATACTCGTCCATTCAGTGTGATGCTGTTGGATCTAGATAATTTTTCTAATATCAACAAGTTTCACAATCATCGTTTCGGCGATGAAGTATTAGCAAAAACAGCTCAGCAGATTCAATCCATCTTGCCGCAAGGGGCAAAGATGTATCGTCATGATGGTGATGAATTCCATGTGATTTTCGCTCAAGCTGCTTCCAAAAAACAGATGGAAGAAGTATTTGCGGATATTCAGCATATTTACCGTACCCAGCAGGAATTAAATGATCGTAAATATCATATTACGATTTCGGCTGCTGCATTAAATTGTCCAGATGATGCCGCAGATGTCATGAATATCTCAAAGAATTTACGTTACGCATTGGATCACAGTAAACGCAATGGACGGAATCGTTTAACATTTTATGAAAAAGGCATGCGGCTGCATGAAATGCGCGAGCTTGATCTGATAGAACAATTGCGTTACAGTATTGAACACGATTTTATCGGTTTTGCATTGCACTTTCAACCACAGGTCGATGCAAACACCAAGCAAATCGTTGGAGCTGAGGCTTTAGCCAGATGGAAGAGCGATATTTATGGCAATGTGCCACCATTAATTTTTATTCCCTTGTTAGAAAAAAGCGGCTTGATCAATGAAGCAGGCAAATGGATCTTTCAAAAAGCAGTGCAGTACTGTAAAGAAATGACGACGATACTCCCTACTTTCTGTGTAAGTATCAATTTATCTTATATACAATTAAGTGATTTGCAATTTCTTGCTTTCATGCAACAGGTACTAAAAGAAGAAATGATCGATCCTTCGCATATCATTGTGGAGATGACCGAAAGCTATATGGTAAAAAATGATGATATGCAGCAAACATTATTTCATAAGATCCGCGCTTTAGGCATTCGCATTGCCATGGACGATTTTGGAACAGGCTTTTCTTCTCTTGGGGTATTAAAAAAAGCACCGGCCGATATTGTTAAGATTGATAAAGTGTTTATGAAAGATGTACTCACCAGCAATTTTGATGCGACGTTTATTCGCTTTATTGTTACCCTATGTCATGATGTGAATATAAAAGTACTGTTGGAAGGGGTAGAAACAAAAGAAGAATATGAAAAGGTAAAAACGATGGGACTTGATTACATTCAAGGGTATTATTTTGGAAAGCCCCAACCTTTTCAACAATTTAAGAAAAATTGTGAAAACAATACATCAGATGTTTAAAACGGTATGCTCATACCGTTTTTCCTCTTTTAGTATTCCTTATTCTATGAGGAATGGAAGGGAAAAGTGTGTGTAGGATAAGATTGCTTTGGTAAGCTTTTTTAAAACAGAAGAGAAAAAGCGCAAAAACTATTGAAAACATGGAAAAGCCCTGCTTTTCAACGAAAATTCTAGTATAATAGAACATGATAGAAGATGGAGGCGGCTTTATGAGCGCATATATTGAATTTCAAAATGTAAAAAAAATATATCAGATGGGTGAAGTTCAGATTGAAGCATTAAGCGGTGTGGATTTTTCCATAGAGAAAGGTGAATTTGTCGTCATAGCCGGGGCGAGCGGTGCCGGAAAAAGTACGATTTTAAACATCCTTGGTGGTATGGATAGTGTAAGCAGCGGAACGATTTATGTGGATGGCAAAGAAATCAGCGCCTATAATGCAAAACAGCTGACCACCTATCGCCGTTATGATATTGGTTTTGTATTTCAGTTTTACAATCTGGTACAAAATCTGACGGTAAAAGAAAACGTGGAATTGGCAACACAAATTTGCAAAGAACCCTTAGATATTGATGAAACGATTGAGGCGGTAGGCTTAAAAGAACGCAGTCAAAACTTCCCGGCGCAATTGTCCGGAGGAGAACAGCAGCGAGTAGCCATTGCCCGTGCTATTGCTAAAAATCCTAAACTTTTGTTATGCGATGAGCCTACGGGAGCTTTGGATTATAATACTGGGAAACAGATATTAAAACTTTTGCAGGACACCTGCCGCCAACGTGGGGTCAGTGTCATTGTTATCACCCATAACTTGGCATTAACTGCCATGGGGGATAAAGTTATCAAGGTGCGCAACGGAAAAATTGAAAGTGTGACGATCAATGAACATCCGCTGCCGGTAGAAAGGATCGAGTATTAATGACGAAAAAAGCGCTTTTAAAAGATACCTTTCGTGAAATGCGAAAATCGCTGGGACGCTTTATTTCCATTTTTATGATTGTGGGAATCGGAGTGGCGTTTTTTGCTGGAGTAAAAGCAAGTGTACCTGATATGAAGGGGAGCGCAGATAAGTATTTTGATGACTATAATCTGATGGATATAAAAGTTATGTCAACAATTGGCATGAGCAAAGAAGATGTGCAGGCATTGACCAAAGTAAACGGAGTAAATGGTGTTTATGGCAGCTATAGTATGGATGTGGTAAATATGCGCCATAATCAGATGCGTGTATTTAAGCTTATGTCGATGCCCCTTGACAGTGCTGCGAACAATAAAAACTATATCAATCAAGCCAGAGTCATCGAAGGACGCTTACCTAAGAAAAATGATGAATGCGTAATTGAAAAGGATGCTATTCGTCAATCCGGTATGAATATCGGTGATAAAATTACCTTTGCAAGCGGAACAGAGGATGCCTTACGTGATCGTTTAAAACGAACAACCTATACAATTGTCGGCAAGGTAAATACACCATATTATTTATCTTATGAAAAGGGCAGTTCGTCAATTGGCAGTGGAGAAATTAATAATTATGCGTTCATTCCGGAAGAAAATTTCAAAGGCGAATATTTCACGGAAATCTATTTAACACTAGATAATGTAAAACAGCTGAATTCCTATGATGATGCATATTTTGATATTGTGAAACCGGTAAAAAAAGAGGTTACGTCACTTGTGGAAACAAAGGTAGCTGATCGTTTTCAAGATATACGCGACAAAGCATTGCGTAAGATTGCGGATGGACGTAAGGAATATCGAAAGCAAAAACAAAAATATGATAATGAAATAGCCAAAGCGCAACAAAAATTGGCGGATGCGCAAACATCATTACAGGATGGACAGCAGGAATTAAATCATAAGAAACAGACAACGGCCATCACCTTTCAGGAAAAAGAAGCAGAGCTTAACACAAATGCAAATAAGCTGAAGCAAGCGCGTCAGGAGTATGAAAAGGGCAAAGCCGAATTCGCAAAACAAAAAAAGACGGTACAGCAACAGCTTGCCTTATTGGATAAAAATATCGCACAGTTGCAAGCACAGCTGCAACAATTAAAACAACAAAAGGCCGCCTTGGATGCTCAGCTTGCTGCTCCTGATCTTAGTGAAGATGAAAAACAGATCTTGTCTGTAAAACAGCAGGAAATCATTGCCGGAATGCAAAAACTACAGATGACGTTGCAGCCATTACAAACGCAAAAGCAAAGCGCTCAGACACAGCTTGCGCAAGGTGAAAAAAAACTGACGCAGAGCAAACAGCAGATAGCTTTGGGGGAACAGCAATTAAAACAAGGTAAGATACAGTTAGCAGAAGCTAAAAAAACAGCTGAACGTGAATTTGCTTCTGCGCAACAGACAATCAATCATGGAAAAAAAGAGTTGGCAAATGGGCAGCGGGAGTTAAATGTACAGAAAAAAGATGGTGCTGATAAATTAAAGAAAGCAAAAGAAAAACTTGACCAAAGTGAACAGGATATCAACGATTTAAAGGAACCTAAAACCTATGTATTAGATCGCCATTCACATTACTCTTATATGGACTATGGCAGTGCTGCAGATCGTATGGGCGCCATATCAAAGGTATTCCCACTTTTCTTCTTTTTGGTAGCAGCACTTGTTTGCTTAACGACGATGACGCGCATGGTAGATGAACAGCGTCAGGAAATCGGTACTTTAAAAGCACTTGGTTATACCAAAGCACATATTGCGATGAAGTATATTATTTATGCGTCGATTGCCAGTGTATGCGGCGGTATTTTTGGTGCGGTGATTGGCATGATTATTTTCCCTACCGTGATCTACAATGCTTGGGGTATTATGTATAATATGCCATCAGTGCAATTGCAGGCACAGATTCCATTAGCAGCCACAGCGATCCTGTTAGCATCCTTGATTACGGTAGCAGCTGCCATTATGGCTTGTTACAAAGAGCTGATCGAAGTTCCTTCCCAATTGATGCGTCCAAAGGCTCCGAAAAACGGTAAGAAGATTCTTATGGAACGTATTCCATTCATATGGAAACATTTTAACTTTATTCATAAAGTAACAGCTCGTAATATCTTCCGTTATAAAAAACGTTTCTTTATGACCGTAATCGGAATCAGTGGCTGTACGGCTTTACTGTTGGCCGGTTTTGGCATTCAGGACTCGATCGGGGAAATAGCCGTAAAGCAATATCAGGAAATCTATGCTTTTGATATGAGTATGGAATTTGATAGTGATATAACAGCGTCTCAGAAAGAAAAGTTATTAAAAAAGGTCCAAAGTCAAGATGCTGTTAAAGAGGCATCGTCGATGGCTGTCTACCATGGCTTTTATGCGGATAGTGGTGAGGATAAGGGCATTGATCTTTATGTACCATCGGATGTCCAACAGTTCCGTGATTATATCATGCTGCGGACACGAAAAAGCCATGAACTGCTTACCTTACATGATGATGGGGCGATTATTACGGAAAAGCTTGCCAAGATGAAGCATTTATCAATAGGCGATACGTTTGCTGTTGATAATGGAGATGGTGTAAAACGTAAAGTTAAAATCAGTGGGATCTGCGAAAACTATGTAGGTCATGCTTTGTATATGACACCATCCTATTATAAAAAGATTTATCATCGTTCAGCGAGTGATACGACAGTGTTTGCGAAATTAAAGACAACAACTAGTGAAGTGGAAAATGCTTTAGGTAATACTTTAATGAAAGAAGATAACGTCAGTTCACTCACTTTCTATTCCGGTATTGCTTCAAGCTTTGAAGATACCATTTCTTCCTTATCTTTTGTTGTTGTGGTATTGATTATCTCCGCCGGACTGCTTGCCTTTGTTGTCCTATATAACCTGACGAATGTTAATATCTCTGAACGTCTGCGAGAGATTGCAACCATTAAGGTCTTAGGTTTTTATGATAATGAAGTATCCGCTTATGTTTATCGTGAAAATATCGTATTGACCTTTATCGGTTCCATCGCGGGAATCTTTGTCGGTATAGGTCTGCATGCACTGATCATGAGCCTGGCAGAACTTGAGAATGTCATGTTTGGCCGCAATATCTATTTGGTATCCTTTGGCTATGCCGTGGCAATCACGATGTTGTTTGCTATCATGGTTAATTTAGTAATGTATCGAAAGCTGAAAAAAATACCAATGGTCGAATCTTTGAAATCAATTGAGTAAGCAATCACAATTTAAAAAAGGAAGTATGAATGTCATTGCACAATCTTATCCAAAACACGATAGTGAAGAGGATGCATGATTTTTGTACTTCCTTATTGTATGTTTTCACAGAAGGCGATGATCTTAAGTTATACTCTGGAAATACACATGCTCGAAAGGATGTTCTTTCCATAAGTGTTGTGTGTATGCAAACATGGTTTATGAAAGCATAATTTCAATCGTTTTATGTGGAGTTTACTTTTTAATATACGTATTATGGAGGAAAAGCTTTAAATTGCTTATGGCACAGCATGCATTGTTGTGCTATAATAGGAAAGCTGATATGTGCCCGTAGCTCAATTGGATAGAGTATCAGATTCCGATTCTGACGGTTGCAGGTTCGAGACCTGTCGGGTGCGCCAATAAAATGAAAAAAGTCCTGATGGACTTTTTTTGATATATCGGCAAAGCTTGAATAAACCTTATCGTTGCTATATAGGATGATATGCAAATATCAATGCTTTGTGTCATAAAAACAGATGGTGTTATCGCTATGTTTCTTAGCTTCATACATGGCTTTATCCGCATGTTGCCATACCTTATCAAAGTTTGTACCATGTATCGGATAATAGGCAACACCAACGCTTAACGTAATTGTCTGTGCAATATCAAGTGCTTTTTGTGCTTGTTTCCAATAGGTAAAAAAGCTATTAATCTTATCTTCTACACAAGTGATATCACCTTCACAATTTGTTCCATAGACAACAAACTCATCTCCGCCAATTCGTCCGCATAGCCCTTGGAAGAACACGGTTTTCATGCAATAAGCCAGCGTTTTCAACACCTTATCACCGAAAGGATGTCCATAGCTGTCATTAAACCATTTAAAATGATCAACATCAATCATCAGCATGATGCCATAAGCATGTTTCGCCATAGTCTGTTCAATCTGTTTTTCACAATATTGGCGATTCCAGATATCCGTCAAATAATCATATTGTGAGTAATAAAGAACCTGCTGATTTCGCTCTTCTAATTCTTTCGTCTTTTGCGCAATGCGCTCTTTCAACATCCGATTGCTTTGATCGACAATGTGTTTAGGAAAAAATTCATTATCCATCTGATTATGATCACCAACGGATTGATGGACATGCAAAACTTTCCATTGCTCATTCTTATAATGAAGCAACATGGTAAAGCGTGTTGTGACCTCATAAATAATGCGATTTTTTCCATTTTCTTTTGTATGCAGTTCCCCTATGATATTGAAGGTATGCGCATCACACGCATATCCTTGATACCATTCGCGAGTGATGAGAAAGGAACCATCCCATTGTTCTTCTTCCTGATACAGCTTCTGAAAACACTCCGCACTGGTATGACAGATTTCATGCGCCCCTGTACCAATCAGCGTCATTTCCTGATCAACAAAGGTGGCTAATGTTTTATAGTCTCGCTGTTCTAAATAAAGATGCCATATTGTACGGCAGATGTTTTTTGCCTCTTCTATTGTTTTCATGATGTCGACTCCATTTACTTCAAAGATTCTCAAGCGTGTTTTTACGCTTTTTTATACATGCGATAGACCATAAACTTTCATAAACTTATTTTTCAAATAGTCTATATAATATTCTGGATTGAAAGGTTCTCCACTTGCTTTGAGCAGAATTTCATCAGCTGTTAAGCTTGCTCCATAACGATGCACGTGTTCTTTTAGCCAATCACTGATAATCTTGAAATCACCTTTGCGTAAGGCGTCTTCAACATCGATATCCTGTTGCATGGCGTGATAGAATTGGGCGGCATATGCACTACCCAATGCATAGGTCGCAATATATCCCAAATCCGCAGCACCCCAATGCATATCCTGCAAAATGCCATCTTTATCATGCGTTGGACGAATACCGAGATACTCTTCATATTTATCATTCCACATGGTATCTAAATGTTCATAATCAACCTTGCCATCAAAGATTTCTTTTTCAAGCTCATAGCGAATAAGGATATGAATCGGATAGGTAAGTTCATCTGCTTCCGTACGGATCAAGGAAGGTTTTGAAGCATTGATCATGGTCATGAATTGATCCAGTGATACCTGTTGCAATTGCTTAGGGAAATGGGCTTGCAGCTTTGGATAGTTGTATTCCCAAAAGGCTTTGTTACGTCCGATATGGTTTTCCATTAAGCGTGATTGTGATTCATGCATAGCAAATCCGATATCATTTTTAAAGGCTGTATCGGTAAATGTTTCATCAACCTGCAGACTGTATAAGGCATGACCATATTCATGAATGGTTGAAAAAATAGCCGATAGGACATTGTCTTTATAATAATGAGTTGTAATACGTGCTTCGTTTGCGGAAAAGAAATCCGTAAAAGGATGCTCGGTCGTTCCCATGTAGCATTTCGTCGGATCTACTTGCATATACGCATTTAATTCTTGCATGAAAGCTACCTGTTCACAAAGATCAAAATCTTGATATAAAAGACTGTCATCAATCTTGCGTCCTTCTTTTTGAATGCGCTGAATGAGTGGTAAAAGTTCTGTTTTGATGCGGGCAAAGAAGGCATCATATTTTTCACGATTCATACCTGACTGATAACGATCTAATAAATAATCATAATCGCTGCAATCTTTTTCAACATAGCTTATGACTTCTTTCTGTGCTTTGATGACTTGGATCAGATGCTGCTTAAAGTGTTTATAGTCATCACGTTCTTTTGCTATCTGCCATGCTTCTTCACTGTCCGCAACAGTCTTTTTGAAGCGGATATACACATCTTTTGGCAAGTTGCGATTGATATCCAACTCTTTGAAATACAAGGCCAATTCTTTCTTTAATTTTTCATCCTTGGTAATCTTCATTAAGGTTTCTAATTTCTTTAGATGCTCAGGATTCATCTGATAGGCAAAAGCTTCCCCTGCCAGAATTGACATCATCTCATTGCGATAGGGGATACCAGCACTTGGCGCGATGGTGGCCATATCAAAATACATGGTAGAAAAAGCCAATGTATAGGAAGCGTTGATACGCTTATATTCTGAAAAAAATGTTCTTAGTTCTTTTTCCATTTCTTGATACCTCATATACTGGAATAGCATCGCTTATTCACAATATACCTTTCCTTTCTCAGTTATTCCTATTGTATCATATTCATAACACTTTATTCTTCAAAGAATGTGGTTTTCTGATAGGATTTTATCCTATTTTTTTTAAAAGTGTCTTATTTTATAAGATGAGCATGCAGCCAAGTAGTTGTAGCTGTAGTTTGTGCATGAAAAAGGGCATATGCACTCTGCGCTGCTGTTGTATAATCTTGCTTTTCTATTGCTTGCATAAAGGAGCATGCATATTGTGTAATCGTCTTATCGTGCTGCTGCATTTGTAATACATGGGAAAGCTGCTTTCCCCATAATTGTATCTGATATAGGGTGCGTATACATTCTTTTACTACAACGAGTTCACTTACCTTTAAAAGCTGCTGCAAAATAGCATACCCCATCAGATATTCCTCTTGCTTCTCTACAAGCTGCTTCAGATGGGTAAAATCAAAAGTTGCATGCATTGGCAATTGCGTGATCACAGCAGGAACGATCAGTTCCAGAAAACTAAGACTTTGCTGATATTGTTTTAACATCTTTTGAACTGAGGAGCGCTCATAGGCAATATCACAGTCATTACAGGCTGTATATACATACCGGCCTTTTCCTTTCTTGGTCTTGATAATACCCATACCATCCAAAAGATCTAAGGCACGTCGAATGGTGCTGTTTGAAACTTGTAAAGATTGCACAAGCTCATGATGGGATGGCAGATAAGTACCTTCGACATACTCTGCATCATCCAGTTTTACCAAAAGGGCAGTCGCAATGGAATAGCATTGCTGCGAATGGCGATGTTGCAATGACCATTGAAATGGTATCGTTGCGCTTTTTTGTTGTTGTATAGGATGCGCATCAAGGTATGCTTGGAAATAATGGATATAGCGTGCAGGCATATTGATATAGGTATCTTTCCAAGGACTGTTTGGATAATGGGTTAATTTATCCTTTAAAATTAGGATACTGGTCTTTTCTGCAAATAGAAAATCTAAATCGTTAATCATATCGTGATGCAGCAGATAAGGAAAACGCAAAAAATGAATGAGCTGCAAAAAGAAACTGATAATCAGCTCATTGTGTAGTTTGGCAAGATAAATAAGACAAATATGGGTAATGTTTTCTAAGTGATATTGCTGATCATCATCCAATATGGCTAAAATCTTTTGTCGATCCTTCTTCGTTAAAGCTTTGGCAGCTTCCTGCATGATATTGGAAAAAAGCAAGGAAGTACTTTGCAATAGATCTTCATAAAGATAACGACAATTGTGAAAATATGCTAATGTGTAAGAAGTGTCCTCCTTTTTATGATAACAGGATATTGTCTGTTTGCGCTCATCCATACGAATAAACCCTTCGCATGCTAAGCGTTTATATATTTTCCGCACCGTTTCTTTTGCTACATGGAAACGCATGGCAATCTCATGAATGGAAGGAAATGGCGTACCATATGGATATCGATTGAATGACAAACAGGTATGCAAATATTCATAAATTAATTCAGATATTCCATTATCTTTATACATACTTCACCCAATTTCATGCTATTGTCTTTGCTAAAGACGAGTTACATGAATCCTTTCCTTCATTATTTTAGCAGTTTTATGAAAGGATGTACATGAACAGGGATAAAATCGATGATTGTAAGGCTGAAATCCTATAGACATTTATAATAAGGAGAATAACATACGAGTGATGGCATATGAAAAAAGCGTTTCTTTTTATGACAAGCTCTTAAAACATAGTGAATAAAACAGGAAAGGATGGTATGGTCACCTTTCATACCAAACTTTTTTAAATAAACGGTATCCTGAGCATTAGGAAGCATTCGTAAATAGCGTTCGATAAGATGTTTATGTGTAAATCAACACCAAAGGCTAACATCTCTAGGTAAAATGCGATGATATCGTTTACATATGGATTTGTAAAGGTGTATAATATAACTGACCTAGATATGAGCATAGTTAGAGGAGGGATGGTTATGAAGACAGCTGAAGCAACGATGTGTGTATTGCATAGTAACATGCTTCATGCCGATGTGACAGTTAAGACAATTGGCAGCAATGGCGTACCTTGTCTTGTTTTCATGCCTCTGCATGAAGGAGTCAACGAATTCCTTCATTATGCTCTGTCGAGTGAACTGTTGGAGCAGCTTGAACGTGGCAGGATCCGGTTTTATATCTGCGCTACTTGTGATGATGTTTGGGATGATAATGAAGTAAGCAATCATGAGAAAATGCAGTTATATGAAAGCTGGATGCAGTTTCTTCAACAGGAGCTCGTTCCTTATATCAGATCTGTTACCTTCATGGAACAGATCATGGTATGCGGCATAGATATCGGTGCGATGCATGCCATGAATCTTTATCTTCGAATTCCTGAATATATCCGTAAAGTGCTTTGTCTAAGCGGTATTTATAAGATATCGCATTATATTCCATATTACTATGATGAACTTATTTTGAAAAACACACCGGAAGTCATCCTACGCAATTTGCATGGGGAAAAAGTAAAAGCATATCAAAATACCAATATGGTATTATGTAGTGGGCGTTATCCGATGGCGCCGGAAGCAGAAGGCAATTTGCGGGAGCTTGAAGAGGTTTTACGCTTAAAGGATATACCAGTGATTGTGGAGTATTGGGATTATGATGCAGGAACAGGATGGAAATGGTGGACACGTCAATTAGATTACTTCATCCCTCTTTTAATTGGCAGTACATGAATCTTCCATAAAATCGTCTGCGGTACGTGCACAGATGATTGGAGAAAAGACACTTTGGCGGTGTCTTTTCTTTTGCTAGTAAAAGCAAAGCAATGGCTTTTTATCAAAAAGCTATTTATCATGGACAATGTTATGTGGAAAAATAAAAAAGGCATTTGTACCGGATGGACAAAGCCTCTTTTTGCCTGTTTTAGTTAACAGTTATTGATTTACTGGCGCCCTCTACAAGAATCGAACTTGTAATTCCACTTTAGGAGAGTGGCGTGATATCCATTCCACCAAGAGGGCTTTTTTAAAAACAAAACATACTTTCGTGCTAAATCGCAGTTAATATTATAGCATATTCTTTTGCATTTTAAACCTTATCTGATGGATTTTTAAGCAATTATGTGAGAAAGATTTGTTTCATCACCTTTTCCATATAATTAAAAAGATAGCTGTTACAAGTGTAGATATTTTTGACGAGAGTGATATAAATGCTCTTTGTTTTTTTCATAATTTGATTTATAAATACAAGAATAGATGACATTTAAAACATATTCGATTGCAAGCTGTGAGGAAAAGGAATAGGTCGCTATTTGAATATCTTCCTCATTTGGCAGCATGATCAATGTATCACACAATTGGGCTAAAGGGCTTGCTGCATTCGAGGTAATGGCAATGGTTTTCACACAACCTTGTTTTAAGATACGTGCTTCATTGATAACTTCAGCCGTTCTGCCACTATAAGAAATCAACAAAGCCACATCTTCACTGGTAGCATGGGTGCATAAATAAGCTTGATCGGGTTGAAGATATGAAATTTTAACAAACATGTTGATCTTCAGCATTTTATTTTGGAAATCGATGATGCGGACAAAACTGTCACTGACTCCAATAGCTAAAATATTACGTGCTTTCAAAAGTTGCTGCACCACTTGATGCAAAATATCCATATCTAAAGTAGCTTGTGTTGAGGCGATGGTATCTTTTGTCAGCAAAGCGATTTTTTGAGCAATGCTGGCAGCAGAATCGCCTTCTGAAAAGGGAGAATTGACATCTACATGAGTATCTCTGTTCATATATGATAACAGATCTTTCGAATATCGAATCTTAAACTCCCGAAAGCCTTTAAAGCCTAGTTTTTTGCATAAGCGGATGATGGTAGTGGTAGAAGTAAAGGTATTTGCTGCAAGCTGCTGTATCGGCATATCCAAAATGGATTCCCCATTCTCTACAATATAGTCTGCTACATCTTTTTCAACACTGGAGAAACTATCTTTTTTTCTTAATTCCTCATATAAATTCATAGGGACCTCCGCTTTTCTTCATAATATGTATATGTATCGTGATCGTTTTCATATTATACCATGAATGTTGGTATAATAGCAGAATGTATTGTAGGTTGCGTAACAAAATTACGCAATTAAAACGAATCCTATAAGAAAAAAAGTAACAAATTTACAGAAACTGTCAACCCTATTTACAATTTGTTATATCCATTGTATAAATTAGGCAGTTGGAAGCGCTTAACAACTCATATGGAGGTAAATTATATGATTTTGAAATGGGTAGAAGGATGGCTGACCCCTAAAGTAGCTGTCATTACAAATACACGATATTTCCAAGCTTTTCGAAGTGCTTTCTTTGCACTGATGCCGTTAACAATCATTGGTACGGTATTCATGTTGATTACTGACTTTCCAATTCCAGGTTATGCGGAATTCATGAATGGTATCTTTGGAGAAAACTGGGCAGATTTTATTTCTCCAGCATATCGTGCAACCTTTAATTTAATGGGGTTATTATTAGCTGGTACCTTATCTTACAAATTATCTGAAAGTTATGAACTTGATAAACTAACGGTCACCGTGTTAGGGCTGGTATCTTATGTTGTCGTATCACCGAAAACATTAACCTTAGAATCCGGTGAAGTTGCGACAAGAATCTTGCAATTTGACTGGTTAGGTACAAAAGGTATTCTGACTGCTATTATCACATCGTTTATCACGGTGGAAATCTTCCGTTTCTGTATTAAAAAGAATGCGACCATCAAAATGCCGGATAGTGTACCAACCATGGTAATCAATGCGTTTACTGCATTAATTCCAGGCGTATTGATTGTTTCTGTCATGCTGATCATCAATGGTGTTTGTATGGTTATTTCCGGATCCTTACCGGAAGCTATCTTCAGCTTGATTCAGCTGCCATTGCAGGTCATCATCTCACAGCCATGGGCCATGGTAATCGTAGCCTTGTTAAATGGTTTATTATGGTGGGCAGGTATTCATCCTACTGTTATCAACTCTTTGATTTATCCATTATTGTATGCCAATGCTGCAAGCAATCAAGTATTGGCAGATGCCGGAAATCTGACAAGTGCAACCGGAAGTTATGGTACGGTACAAATGTTGGATCAATTCTTAACAATTGGCGGTGCCGGTATGATGATCGGTTTAACAATTTCTATGTTAATTGCCGCACGCAGTAAACGTATGAAGGCGGTAAGTAAAGTGGCCTTTGTACCATCCTTATTCAATATTTCTGAACCGGTTACTTTTGCCACGCCAACCGTATTTAGTCCCCTTATGCTGATTCCGATGATTCTTACACCGGTCTTATCTTGTCTGATTGTCTATCTAGCTATGAATATCGGATTTATGCCATTATTTACTAATGTGCAGGCACCATGGGCAACACCATTCTTATTCAGTGGTTTCTTAGTTTGCGGATGGCAAGGTGCAGTTGTACAGATCGTTATCGTTGCATTGACTGTATTGATTTACATGCCATTTACCAAAGCGTTAGATCATCAGTTTATCAAAGAAGAAGCAGAAAAAGAAGAAGCAGAGAAAAAGGAGTTGGCATAAATGAAAAAAATCGTCTTATTATGTTCTCAGGGAGCATCTACAAGCATCTTAGTAAAAGCTATGGAAAAGGCGGCTGCGCAGATGGAGTATGCATGTGATATTCATGCTTATTCAATCAATGAATTAAATCAAGTAAAAGATAGTGCAGATATCATCCTGTTAGGACCGCAGATTCGTTTCCAGGAAGCAAAGGTTAAACAAGAGGCGAGCTGTAAGGTCATGACCATCGATATGGCAATGTATGGCATGATGGATGGCAAAGGTGTGCTGGAAGTTGTGAAAAAGGAGATTGGCTAATATGGAAGGAATTGAAGCCGTCTGTTTTCAAATCATCAGTTTTGCCGGAAGTGCGAAAAGTTGTTATATGGAAGCCATAGGAGCTGCAGAGCAAGATGATTACGATAAAGCCAAAGCCTTGATGGCAGAAGGGGATTCTTGTTTTCATGAGGGACATCGTATTCATGCGCAGCTCATTACCAAAGAAGCCAATCAGGAAAAAATCGATATTCGCTTGCTTTTGATTCATGCAGAAGATCAGATGATGGCAGCAGAAACCGTGCAGATCTTAGCTGAAAAATTTATTCATCTGCATGAACGCATGTATCGTATCGAAGGGGCGTAAGAGTATGGAATATATAGAAAATATATGTAATGAAGTAGAAAAGCGTCAGCGTCAATATCATGCAATGGCTCCGGAAATTGTGATGACTTCTTCTTTCTTCTTTGAAGACTTTGAAGATTTTGCCTATGGCTGCAGCAATGAATTTGATTCTTATGTATATACCAGAGGCACAAATCCAACGGTAGGATTGTTGGAAGAAAAACTGGCAGTCTTGGAACATGGGGAACGCTGTAAAGTATTCGCATCAGGAATGGGTGCCATTTCAGCTGCCATTATCACATTGCTCAAAGCCCAAGATCATGTGTTGCTTGTTAATACGGTGTATGGGGCAACCGTGTCATTGGTACGCTATTTTGAAAAGTATGGCGTAAGTTGTGAGGTTGTGAATACAACGGATGTAGATGAGATTATAAAGCGTGTACAAGAACATACCCGCATGATTTACTTTGAAAGTCCATCCAGTCAAAAATTTGAAATGATTGATTTACAGAAATTAGCTGCTTTTGCAAAAACTAAAGAAATCGTCACCGTAATTGATAATACATGGGCATCACCGCTTTATCAGCATCCCTTAGATCATGGCATTGATGTGGTGATTCATTCATGTTCAAAATATGTTGGCGGACATTCCGATATTGTCTGTGGGGCGATTATCAGCCGGAAAGAAATCATTTCGCAAATTGAAGAAAAAGGATATTTATATCTGGGGGCAACATGCAGTCCAATGAATGCTTTCTTAGCCCTGCGTGGTTTGCGTACATTGCCTGTACGTATGCGCAATGTGCATGAAACGATACAAAAGGTAATTGATGCTTTACGCGAGGATAAGCGCATTGAGAAAATTCATCATCCATATTGCGGAGATGCGAAACAAAAAGCGTTGGCGGATAAATATTTAACCGGATATGGAAGTTTATTTGCAATCGATTTAGCAGATGATGATTTAGAAAAATTAAAGACATTCGTAAATGCGTTGCAGGTATTTACATTAGGTGTAAGCTGGGGTGGTTTTGAAAGTTTGGCATTGCCGGTATATAAAGGGAAAAATCAAGAGGATATAGTAAAACGTGGCTTAAAATTAACACACGTTCGCATGTATGCCGGATTAGAACATCCCGATACGTTGATACAAGATATTAAACAAGCTTTAGATGTTGCATATGGTACAGTGTAATAGAAAAAAGGAGTCAATAAGATGTGTCATCTTGTTCGGCTCCTTTTTAGCAATATAGGAAAACGCGTTTTATTTTTTAAAGGTAACTTCAATGGTATAATCATCTTTAATTTCCGGAATCATTTGTAAGAACTTACGAATTGTGGATTGGGCCTTGGTGGCAGCCTCGCTCAATAAGCCATTTTCAATAGCTTCATCTTCAACACGCTCTTTTTGTTTAGTAGCAAAGGTTTTATAATCGTTGATACTGATAGGATTGAAAATATTTTTAGTTTCATCATAGACTTCGATACTTTTTTCATCTAAAACATTATTGAGAATGCGAACTTCGGGAAGTGTTACAAGAATTTTCTTGCCTTTCACATTTACTTCCATAGCGCTCATATCAACACCGGCCTGTATTCTACCTGCGTACGTTAATAAAAAGCTTTTCTTAGTAAGTGGAATGCTCCAGCCATTCAGTTTTAACGAATTCTCGAATTTTCCTACTTTCGTATAATTATAATCTAAAACAGCTAGTTCATTGACCTCTTGCAGTTGCTGGGCAAGCGCGGTTGATGATATTTCAGGTTCACTGTTACGGTCGGCAAATTTCATTCCCGCAAAGAAGATCAATGCGATGATGAGCATTAAAAAAAGAATACTCGTGATGGTTTTTTTCGTATTGCGAATACTTTCCCCTAATTTCATAGTTGTCCTCCTCATCAAATTTGTAAGCAAATTATACCATAATCCTTGTAATTACTTATGAAGTATTTCTTACAATTCACAAGTTGTCAAAATCTTTTTCTTTCATACAATTGATTTCATATTATATCCAAAAAGAAAACATTTTTAGCTAAATGAGGTGATTTCGCACAAGATTAAAAAAAATTAATGGGTAAGATTAAAAACGTGAAAAGAGATATTAAAAAAGTTATCGATATTTTTTCAAAATATGACGAATATATGATAAAATATTACGAGATGGAAAAAGGATTCAGATGCTAGGAGTATGAAAGAAGGATGATTATGGGTATGCCTGAAACAGAGGTCGTGAAAGTACAAATGTTTGAGGATTTGGTACTTCGTTATCGACAAAATCTTGTCAGCAGTCATGATTTTCATTCGGACAAGATTGCGAAATTGCTGGTATATTTTTTGATGAATCATACACGAATTATTGAGGGTAGTGAGTTATGTGACTTTCTTTGGCAAAAAGGAGAAAGTAACAATCCAATCGGAGCGCTGAAAAATTTAGTATATCGTTTAAGAGTTACGCTCAAAGATACTTTAAAAAGAGATGACTTTATCGTTACCAAACGCGGGGCTTATGGATGGAATCCGGATATCTTGTGTGAATTAGATTTTGAAATTTTTGAAGCTTCTTTTCATGAAGCTAAGGCAGCAAAAGACAGAGATGAAAAAAAGGAGTATCTAGAGCGCTGTGTGAATATATATCGGGGCCCTTTTTTGCCTAAATTAAGCGGCGATCATGTGATTCTTACATCAGCAACATATTTTCAATCGTTGTATCATTCCATTATTAAAGATTTGTCCGCTATTTATGATGAAGAGCATTTATATGACACGATTGAAAAACTATGTAATCGGGCATTGAAATTTGAAACATTAGATGAAAAGATTCATTATTACCTAATTAAGTCTTATCTTTGTCAAGGTAAGAAGAAATTGGCGATGCATCACTACAAACAGACGGTAGATTTGCTTTATTCACAGTTAGGTATACAACCGGATAATGAATTAAAAAATCTTTATCAGGAGATGTTGAAAGACCAAAAGGAACAGGAGCTGGATTTGCAAAAGATTCAAAGCAACATCCAAGCAGAAGGCTCTCCCAATGGTGCGTATTATTGTGAGTATGGCGTATTCCAAAATATTTATAGCTTACAAGCGCGTCAGGCGAAAAGGTTAGGTATTTCTGTTTATTGCGGTTTGATTACGGTGAAACCAATGCTCAACATTCCTAAAGGAAGTAAGATGTATTTAAATTTAATTGATCGCGCAATGAAAAACTTGCAGCATATTTTAAGCATTTCTTTGCGTAGTGGCGATGTAATATCACGATTTAGCATGACCCAGTTTATTGTCCTATTGCCTACATGTAATTATGATACCGGCATTATGGTCATGAATCGTATTAATGAGAATTTTCATATCTATGATCCAACTTGTAAAGTGAAGTTGCTTTGTGAAGTAAAAGAATTAGAACTTAGTTAAGATACCTCCCGAAATCAGATGCCAGCCATCTGATTTTCGTATGTTATATCATAACACTCTTTCATATGTGACCGCTCTGTGACTTTGTTTTGATAATATGATAGCGTAAGAAAGTATCATATCCATATTTGTAAAATATATAGTAAAGAATGGCAAGGAGGATGTAATATATGAAAAAGAAACTGTTGTGCTCTTTCGCAATATGTATGAGTTGTGTCATGATATTAAGTGCCTTTTGCAATCGTGAAGGATTTTTGTTTGCCAATGAAGCAATGGCCCAGGTTGTGGAAGAGACGGTAAATGATCAAACGGATGCAACAGAAGAAACCTCAGATGATAAAACCGTGCTTTCTGAAAATACAAAAGAAGCGGCAAAGGAAGTAACGCCGGTTTCAGAAGAAAAAGAAATGGAAGATCAGATGGTGCCTGTAACACTGACATCAGAAATACATAATGGTGTAAAAGTTGTCGTTCAAGGAGACAGTGTGACGTTGGCAAATGGTAAAAAGGTGCTGGTTGAAGAGTTGCCAAAAGCAGAGCTTGTGAAAGTGAATACGGTTTTAGAAACTGTTTTGCAAGAAGAAAGCGAAATTCAAGCATATGATATCACCTTAAAAGATGATAAAGGAAATATCATACAGCCGGCGGGAGAAGTAAAGGTTTCTTTTGTGAATATCGAACAAACACAAGAGGTCGATGTCTATCATGTTGATCCTGATCATAAGAACGTTGAAAATATGAAGGCCATACAGGCTAAGGATGGTTCGCTTTCATTTGAAACAACACATTTTAGTACCTATGTTTTAAGAACGCCAATGCCAAGAGTCACCGATCCCATCGGAGATATCGAGACACTGCAGATAGAAATGCGTAATTATCCTTACACAATATATGCTTATGGATTTGCGAATTCAATCAAGATTCATGTATATGGCTTGGAAGATACAAAAACGTATCCTGCAAACAATGGTAGTTTTTATCGATTCAATACGTATAATATGCAAATACCTTTAGAAATGGGACTATTGAGCAATACATATGAAATCGAAAAAGTTGTAACAAAGAAACTTGGGTTTATGAACTATGATAAAAATACGGTTGCAAATGGAACATTACTTCCTGTAAATGAAGGGAAGGTAACGCTGCACCTTACAGGAGATAATAAAGGCGCTGATTTCATTGATATATATGTAAAACCTAAGAATCCAAGCAAGAAAACATTAATTTTAAAAAATGCGTTAGACCCTACAGGATTGAGTGCTGCAGAACAAGAGACAGAATTGAAAAAGACCTATAAATATCAATTGTTCGATGCGCATACAAATGAGCCTATCAAACAAATGCTTTCATATGATTTGATCATTGATGGTAAAGCTACTTCCTTGACGACGTTAGATGATGGAATCTTGCGGGCGAAAGTTGGACGAGAACTTCAAATTGATGTTACGAAATTCAGTGGCCAAGAGGTATATATCAAGCAATTAAGCGGTGCGCGATATGAAACTAGCATAAAAATGAATGATGAGAACTTTAAGGTTTCATCTGATAAAAAATCAACGGTATTTGTCGCTAGCGAAACCTTACCAACGATGATAACGTATAAAAACAAACGATTGGACATTGATGATTTAGTTGAACACAATAAGACATCGACGATTGTCGATTGGGAGAAGCGTACATATAATATTCATTTAAGCGCAGGATATAAAAATAATGAGGTAACGACGGTAGAAAACATGGATGTCCAATTTGTTTTAGATACTTCAGGAAGTATGTTATCGACAGATGCCGCAACTCCTCTCCATACACTTAATGATGTAAACAAATTAAATAAAAAGGCCATTTATTTTACCAAACCATATAAATTGACACAGGATATACAATATTCTCAGGGAATAACTTTTACCGCATTTGATAATGAAGCGGAATATACGAAACAGATTAAAGAGTGTTTAGCATCACATTTTTATCAAAATGGAAATGTTTATGGGGTTATCAGTACAGATAATAATACACTTTTATTTTATGACAATACCAGTGAGGAATGGAAATACATCGACATTAAGAAGAATGGGACGGTTAGTACCAGTGGTGCAAAAACGCTGACAAATGAGATCGTTGCTAAATATCCCGTAGTGTATTGTGATCGTTCCAGTGTTCTAATAGATGCAGTATCAAGTTTTGTGAAAGGGATGAATGCGGATAGCAATGTATCTATTATCACATTTGGCAATAATGCTACAGATGTAACAAAGGGATTTGTTAATGTTGGAAAAAATAAAGAAGAATTGTTGCAGACGATATTAAAATGCTCTGGTACACCATATCAAGGAACCAATATGGCAGATGGATTAACGATGGCAAAAAAGCAAATTGACAATACTCCTTCTTCTAATAACTGTTATAGCATTGTCTTTTCCGATGGTGCGCCAAGTTTACCAAAGGATATCGCAGAACAGGCGGCTGTGGATGCTGCCAAAGCTTTGAAAAAAGTAAGCTTAACCTATGCTGTTTGTGCGGGTGAAGCGGATAAAGATTTTATGAAAAATAAGATAGCTTCCAGTCCTGATCAATTTTTAAGTACAGATAATATGACGGATATTTATGATTTATTACAAATTATCAGTGATGAAGTGGGAGCTGCATCAATTCATGCGAAAATAACGGACTATATTGATCCTCATTTCACTTTGATTGATGAGCAAGGCAACCCATTACATGTCGGCGATAAGATCCTTGGTGGTGAAGGCATTATCGGAACTGTTGGACAGGATGAAAACGGCTGGTTTGTCACATGGGAAAATCAGTTGATTACTACCGGAGATAGTACCTGGTCAGTAAATATTAAGGTACAGGCGAAAGATGCATTTATGGGGAATAATGAAGTCACGACAAATGGCAATGGCTCCCAGATTGAAATACCTGATGGCGATACTACAAAAATTATCGAATTTGATAAACCGGTGGTAAATGTGAAAGAGCTAACGCTGACGGGTGGGGAGAATAGTGAAATTATTTTCTATGGTGAAGAAGAAGATTATGCTGCTATATTTGAAAATAAACGGCCTGCCTTTACCGCATCAGGTGAGGTAACGATTCCACCGTTAACTTCTGATGAATTTAAACAACTGTTAAGTGATGATGCAACAAAGATTGAAAAAACCTATAGTTTTGATGACCGAAAAGCAGGTATCTTTCTGTATTCGGTTGAAACCAAGGGCGATAGTAAGACGATATTATGTACGTATATACCGAATACAGAGTCTGATGAAGAATACACGACCAATCGTGTCAGTGCGAAATGGGTGTATACGCTTAAGAAGGTAAAAGGGCAGTTGGATATAACGAAAACCATCAAAGAAGCTTATACATCAGAGAAACAAATAAAGGCAAATCAAAGCTTTATTTTCCGTATTGAAAGAAGATTGAAAAAAGAAGATGAAAAACCGGTAGAGGTATTCTATCAGGCAATTAATTTTTCTGCCAATACAAACGAAACTAGTAAAACCATATCCGTGAAAGGTCTGAAAAAAGGCTATTATACGGTGATAGAAGAAACGAACTGGTCCTGGAAGTATCAGTTGGTTGCCCAATCGGATAATGATGAACAGAATATAACGAATAATGAATTACTGTTTATTGGTCAAGAACATGGCATGTATTACGGTGTTGAAGAAGGTACGAAGATAGCGGATATCAAAGATAATCCAAGAAAATCTTATTTTACAAACAATCTTAACAACACCTTAAAAGATGTAATAGGCGATGTAGCTGCGGCTATCAACTTACTGAACTAGAAAAGGGGAAACTTATGAAAAAGATATCGAATATATTATCTACGCTTCTACTGATTGTCGTCGTAATTCTTGCCTGCATCTTCTTCGTCCCAAGACTATTTGGTATACAGACAATGGCCGTGTTGAGCGGAAGCATGGAGCCTCATTTTCATGTGGGTAGCTTAGTTTTTGTAAAAGATGCCGAAATCACAGATTTTGAAAAGGATGATATCGTAACATTTAAGATTGGCAATGGAGATACTGTGGTAACGCATCGAGTGACACAAGTGACAAAAGAAGGATTGAAAACTAAGGGCGATGCGAATCATAGTGAGGATGGAGGCTTGGTGACATCAGCGAATCTTGTCGGCAAAGCATTTTCCTTCTCCATACCGGTTTTAGGATATCTCGCTGTTTACATAAGCAGTCAAACAGGAATCATTCTGTTGATAGGCGCAATCATCTTGGTCTTTGTATTGTCTTATATAGGAAGTCTGTTTGATAAAAAGGAGAAAGGAGCAAATTAACATGAAGAATCTACATAAAAAAACACAATGGTTGATTGGTATTCTCATTCTTTTGTGTGTAAGTTGTGGAATAACGTTTGCCCTTCTTTCGCAAAAATCGCAGACATCGGTAAATAACTTTACCGGGGGAGCGGCTATTGAACAGAAAGTGAATATCGCTATTCTTGAAAATGGCGCAACAACGCGTTATGAAGATGGTGAAGAAAATAATTTACATACCATTGGCAATGGTTCTTATGAAAAGGCAGTAAGCATTCAGAATGTGAATACTACAGAGTATCCGACAAAGGCTGCCTACATAAGAGTACGCTTTGTGACGGCTTTGAAAAATACGAGCGATGCGACTTATACCTACGATGATAAGGTTAAGGTCATTGCCACATTCAGTAATTCATCCTTGTGGAAATATGATGAGGCCACAAAAACGTTTTATTACACGGAAAAAGTAGCACCTGATGCCAAGACGCAAGATTTGTTAAAAAGCGTGAAAGTTACGGATGTTCCATCTGCATATCAGGTGGAAATTAAGGTCTTAGCAGATGCGATTGAAGCGGATCAGGCTACCATGAACAAGGTTTGGGGCATGGAGGATTTTAATGCTTTGCAAAAGCTTCCGACAACCCTTGATCTTATAAAGATGCAAATACCAAAGCAATCTTAAACACGCTTATTCGTGTATAAATAAGATAAGAAAGAAAGCCATATCTAAGGAAGATGTGGTTTTTTTCTAGAAAAAAATATAAAAATCTTTTTTCTTGTTACCATTATGTGACTACCTAAATGGATAATAGGAGTGTCAAAAGAAAGGAGGTCACAGGATGGGCATGAAAAAAACAATACATAAAGTAGCAATCGCAACGATTATGATAATAGCGTTATCCGCAGGAATGACATTTGCATTACTAAGTCATGTAACCGAAAGTGTTACGAATGTATTTGCATCTGATAAGAATTTGTCATTGGAACTGCGTGAACCACAGTGGGATGGCTATACATTTGATGATACCTACCCTACGGATATCCTTCCGGGTACAAGTGTAAAACCGGGCATGGAAAACAGCGGATTACAGATGGCTGAGAACTATCTGCCGGGGAATGTAATCAGTAAAGATCCCATGGTTAAAAACACAAGCGATGGTCTAAGTGAATGGGTTGCCATGAAAGTACAGTACTTTGATGAAAATGGTAAGGCAATTGGGAAAGCTGATTTCCAGAAAAAATATGCGAAAACCGCTTATCAAAACGACGAAGTTAATCCTAATTTCGTGAAAATTTCAGATCATGCGGCTATCGAAGAGTTATATATGTATACAAGAACATTGGATACAACTGCTGGTAAGAATATAACCGAACCGTTATTCTCATCCGTTATTGTTAATAAAGATTTAACACCAAACAGTAAGAATATGTGGCCGACTTTTAGTATCAAGGTAACTGGCTATGCGGTACAAAGCGATGGAGTCAGCGAAGATGCAGCTAGGCAGGCATTAATTGAATTAGCACAAGGATAAGGAAATCCTGGGAGGAAAGTAAAATGAAAGCAAATAAAAAATTTTTCGGTACAGCATTGGCATTAGCCTTAGCATGTGGTGTTGGCATTGGAGCAACACTTGCGTATTTAAACCATGTGACAGAAGATAAAGTCAATACATTTACAAGTAGCAAGGATATTCAAACGGAGATTACCGAAACAGAATTCCATGACGATATCGCAAGCAATTATTATCCTGGACAGGTTATCACAAAAAATCCGGGCATGGTAAACAATAGTGATACAGAAAGCATTTGGGTAGCTGTGAAGTTGGATTATGTAGATAACGACAAGAAAAAAGTATCGGCAGCAGAGTTTGAAAAATATGCCAGCATTGTCTATGGTTCTGAAGGTAATTATCAGAATGGTGTAAATCCTGCTTGGATCAAAATAGCAAGCAATAATACAAGTGATGTGTATATGTTTTCACAGCAGGTAGCACCTCATACTACAACTAATCCTACAGTGTTTGATGCCCTAAAGGTAAATACCGGCATTAAAGAAGTAATTAAAACAGAGTATGAAACGACGACTATTTATGATAAAGATAAGAATCCGATTGATGTAAAAAATGAAGAAGTTAATACTAGCGTTGATTATTACATCGCTAATGAGCAAGGTGATCTTGTAAAAACCGATGTCTTTACATTGCCAAAGTTTGAAGTTGTTGTAAAAGGCTTTGCGATGCAGGCAACCGGTGTTGATGAAGCAACAGCGAAAACGGAATTGGTTAATTTAGTAAATGCCCATTTGGCAGATGGCGAAAACAGCTATACAGCCAAGTAAGTTTATAGAAACAGGAGGAAAAAATGATGAAGAAGAGAACAAAATTAGGAGTATCACTGGCTTTGGTTGGAATTCTTGCGGTAGGTGGAACCTATGCATATTTGCAGTTTCAAACTGGCCCAGTTGAAAATACATTTACCTTTGGTGACAATGTAAATGGGGAAATCAAAGAGCCACATTGGGATGGCGAATGCTTTGAAGGAGAAACATGTGATATTGAGGCTACAGGTAAACAGGATGCACAAAACTTTACCCCAGGTCAGACAATTGCGAAAGACCCTCAGTTGAAAAACACTTCAAACGTACCTGCATATGCTGCTGTTAAAATTGAATATACAGGTGTTGAAAATGATACAGCTGTGACATCTTATGCGGCATTAAACAAATTCGCAGAAATTGATTGGAATACAAATGATTGGTATTTCAATGCCGATCACACACTGGCAATTTATAAAAAAGCTTTACATCCAGATGAAAACAATGTTGAGAATAAAACAGTTCCAGTATTTACGAATGTAAAAATCAACGAACATGCCGTTTATCCAGAAGCAGGAGAAACCAATGATCTGGCAATGCATCACTTCCAGATAAATGTAAAAGGTTATTTTGCACAAGCGGATAATATGGATGGCATGGACAGCATCTTGGCAGTGAAAACAGTATTTGAAGATTTTAAAGATTTTGAAGCTATTAACAAATAAATGAGAAAAGGAGAAAATGAAGATGGTGAAAAATAAAAAAATGCTCGCGTTAGCATTCATTGGTGTATTAGCAGTTGCAGGCATTACAGGAGGTACTTTGGCATACTTTACGGATTCAAAGGTTGCAGAAAATACGATTACGATGGGGGATGTCGATATTAATTTAGAAGAGCCTGAATATGATAAGAATCATCCGAATAAAGAAATTACGGATGTAACACCTAATCAGGTTATTGAAAAAGACCCTACGATCACAATCAAAGAAGGCTCTAAAGCAGCCTACATTCGTTGTAAGATTAATGTAACAAGTGATGATGAAACCGCATTGCCTGCTGGCTATACAGAGGCTTTGATTGCCAATACAAATATGGATATGACATTATGGAAAAAAGGTGCTGATGGCTATTATTACTATAAGAATAAAGTGGAACCTGTAGCACCAAATAATACGGTGAAATTCTTTAGCGAAGTTAAGATTCCAGAAACATGGGGCAAAGAAATGGCTAATCGTTCCATCAGCATGGATGTTACAGCAGAGGCTATTCAGGCCGATAACTTTACACCGGCCATGGATGAAGATGGATTCATTACGGGTTGGTTCATGAGTGATGGTACAACTCCGGTAACGCCTGATAATTATAACAATTAGGTAAGGGTACATAAGGGAACGCATAGGACAAATCGTTATGGCGTTTCCTTTTTCGATAAAATAGAATTCACAGAAAGAACAATGCATCATCAAAAACATCGTAATATTTTACATGTATCTATTAGCTTTGTGACTTGTCTGTGACTTTTGTTTACTATAGTATATATGTAGAAAGGTGTAATCGAACAGGAGGGGTAGCGATGAAGAAAAAAGTCTTACTTGCAATAGCAGCTCTTCTTTTATTGGTTTTTGTATATCAAGGTTCCTTGGCTTTTTTCCGTAAAGAAAAAGGAGTCAGTACTCCTATCAGTGCGAAGACACTCGGTATCGAATTAATTGATCATACAGATGATACAAGAGCAGAAATGACAGCTGAAGGCTATACCTTTAAAAACGTGATGCCCAATGATGCATTGCATCGTGAAGTATGTGTGAAGAATGTAAAAGAAAAGAATTTATATGTGAGAATCACCGCAACACGTTACTGGAAAGATCGTGATGGCAAAAAAGTAAAGGGTAGTGATGCATCCTTAATTCAACTGGTGACAGCGCAACCAGAAAATTGGATTATTTTGGATGATGGCAAAGCAAGCAATCATGAAATAGTATATTTCTATTATAAGAAACCCATTTTGCCACAAGATCAATCTGATAATGTAATTGATCGTATTGTGTTAAGTGAAGATATTAAAGGTGAAGAATATCAGGAATATCAGGCTTACCTGCATTTGCAGGCAGATGCTATTCAAGATGTCGTTGCACAAGAGGCTATTTTAGCTGAATGGGGAATTGAAGCTACTTTTGATAAGCAGGGCAATATCACTTCCATTGAAGAACAGTAAGGAGGATGCTATATATGAAAAAGTTATGTATCATACCAGGTATACTGTTGTTTATGTTATTTTTAATGCCTATCCATGCCAATGAAACACAAGGACTTGTGTTTGATGGTGATGCAAATGAATTCATCGTTCAAGAAAATAATACCAAGGGATTTGAGGATATGATGCCTGGTGAAACCAGAACATTTGTGATTCAGCTGACCAATCAGGATTATCGCGAAATGAGTTATTATGTGAAAGCTGAAAACTCTAAAACCTTAGGGAAGGACGTTGTATATGATGTAACGTTTTTGAATAATTCTGAAACTTTCTTTAAAGCGCGTGTAGGAGGGCCGAAAGCGAAAGGAATACCTACATTAGAAGAAAACTATTTGTTAAAGAAGTTAAAAAAAGGGGAAAGCAGTACGGTAGAAATTCAAGTTCATCTGGATGGAACCTCTATGGATAACACCTATCAGGGAACACAGGGTGATCTGGGGCTGGTATTCAGTGTGGAATTTGATGAAAATAAACCGGTGGATAAGGTGATTGATACCATCGCCAATATTACTGGTGTTAAAACAGGCGATGTTACGCGACTTGGGGCCATCCTTGCAGTATTTTTAGGAAGTGCCGTATTCGTAATTTTGTTATTGGTTAAGAGAAGAAAAGAAAGGGATGATGAGCATGCATAAAGCTATGAAACTTTGTTCTTTCCTTTTTAGCTGTCTCTTATGTATGAATATATGTGTGGTACAGGCAGCAAGTTATGAAATCAGTTTTCGCGGTGGTGTGAATGGTACGGTAGAAGGACAAAAGAGTGTAACCTATACCGTAGAGGAAAATAGCAAATTTCCTGATGAACCACAGGTAGAAGCAAAAGATGGCTATGTATTTGTCGGCTGGAATAAACAATTGCCTGAAGTTGGCTCTTTGGTAAATGGAAAAGAAGTCTATGTGGCCAGATATGCTGCTGTGGTATCCGGTATCCGTTACACAGTTCACTATGTAAATGAGATAGGTGTTGATATTGCGACACAAAGAACGATGGTGGCAGAGGAAGGCAATGAAGTCACACTTAGAGCAAAGGTAATTGCAGGATATGAAAGCAAAGAAAAACAAAGAAAGGTCATTGTTGATAAGGAACATCATGTCTTCAAATTTGTATATAAACTGATAGATAAAGATGCTGTGGATAAGAATGCAAATCAAAATCAACAAACGCAACAGACAACCGGTACAGAAACTAGCCAAGTGAGTGGACAAGAGCAAACCGTTGATAAGGAAACAGATGCAGTAAATGGGAATACGAAAGATGAAATAAAAACGGAAAAAGAAGAAGAGAATAAAACACCGTTAGCAGGTTTGTTCGGTAATGATCATAGTAATATAGGATATCTTGCGGCAGGAGCAGGTTGCCTTCTGTTTCTGATCTTATTGTTCTTTTGGAAAAAACGAAAGAAAGAAAAAGAAACGCAACAGTAATTGATAAATAGCCATCCTCTTTAACAGATGGCTATTTTTTAGGTTAAATTTAGCTGATGATTTTTTAAACAGATAACTGCTGAAAAACACTTTCTCATTCATGAAGTTCGTGGTAAAATAAAAAGATATAAAGCATAAGGAGGAATCACATATGAAGGTGCCGCAGCTGATTACTGAATCTTATCTCAGTAAATGGAAAACAAACAGTTTTTTATCGGCGATGCTATGGGCTGCCATGGGATTAGTGTTGATCGTTATACGTGATCAGGTGCATTATTCAACCTGTTATCTGTTAGGACTCATTCTGTTGATACAAGGAATACCGCATTTATTTCTCTTCATCATAGAAGAAGAAAAGCATATCTTTTCGATATCTTCTTTAATAAATGGGATTCTGATAAGTTTTTTAGGAATTTGGGCATTGACCTTACCACAAGAAGTGGAACAGGATATTCCCAATGTTATAGCCTTTGTGACTTTATTACATGGCATAAAGGATATTGCTTTATCGAAACGCATTCGTTATTTAGAAAAACGTAGTGGCAATATTGCCATGGGGATCAGTATCTTTACTATTTTTTGTTCCTTATTAATTTTATTTTTGCCTTTAGAGGAAACTGGAATCGTTTCGATATGGTCCGGCTCTTTGTTAATTCTGGATGGCATCAGTGATTTCTGGATGTGGAGTGTGTTGACAACAAAAAGTAATGAACATAGAGGTATTTAAAGCTGTTTAAATGGATAGTTATGTGAAAAGGGACTTGTTTCGGGCTCTAAATTAACGTGGGGTTTCAAAAAAGAAGTAATAAGGTTCGGAAATGAATAAATTACTTCTTTTTTAAAGGCTGCTTATAGTATGCCCGGAAGGCAGGAAGGGATTTGATTCAAAAAATATCTGCCACATATAGCGCACACAAAGTGTCTGGCACGATAGCGGATCAGACAAGAACGGCTGTTCAGCGCAGAATGGGTAATAGATTTAGTTTTATAGTCTTTAATATGTGTAGGAGAAAAACCACAGGAAGGACAGCTAAACTTTTTAGATACGAGAGTAATATCGATAATCAAAGAACCGTTTTCACTTCGAGAAGAGGATAAAACATCTTTTTGAGGTATATTCAATAAATCTGTTATAATATCCATAGTGGAAAACTACTCCTTTCGTTAAGAATAATGTTTGACAACGATATTCTACAACGAAAGGTTTTTTGTGAAATGAACAAAAGAACCCATCCCACAATAATTTAAATATCCTTTGTTTCCCTTTTTTCTTTTGAAGAAAAAGATTACATATGTTCTACGCAATCTAAATATCGAATATGTCTTATATCAAGCTTGAATTATTAAACAAAATCAAGAAAGTTGATTTACTTACTTACTTGTTAAATTATCAGTCAGAGCGATTAAAAAAGATATCACATAATACTTTTTGTATAAGAGATCATGATAGTTTGCATATATCGAATGGATTATGGAATTGACAGTCTATGGAAATCGGAGGCAGATTAGCATTAGATTTTTTAATCAAAGTCGACGGTTATTCATTTATGGAAGCAGCTGAATTAATTGCAAGAAGCCTATCATTAAAAGAACCAAAATACATTCCTTATTCAGAAAAAGAAAGAGATCGGAAATTACAAAAGCCATTGCCTGAAAAAGATAATCAAATGGCAATCTATTATTTATTGAGCCAAAGAATTTCATACGATGTCATTTATTATTGTATCACTCACTATCTTATTTATCGGTCTGTTTACCATAATCTTGAAACAGATAGAATATTTAGTAATATAGAATTTGTAGGGTATGAAAAAGAAACGCAGAGGATGCGACATATTGCATTGAGAGGTATAAATAATAACTTCATAGGTGACGCTACTGGAAGTGATAAGAGATTTTCTTTTTGTATAGAATCTGATCCTAATTGCCGTATAGTACATGTATGTGAAGCACCGATTGATGTGTTATCTCAAGCTACACTGCTTACTTTAGAAAATAAGAAGTTTAATCAAGATCATATTCTTTCGTTAACTAGAATTTATTGTTTAAAAAATGAAAACAAAGAAATTAAAATTTCTGTTGCACTGAATCAATTTTTAATAGATCATCCTCTGGTTGACAATATCATATTTCATTTGGATTTAGATTGTACAGGACGAATGGCTATAAAAATTATTATAGAAAATATGGAATTAAGATGCTTACGTACAAATGCTATGATGAACCACCCCAGTATTATAAAGATAGAAATGATAGCCTTAGTATAAGATTATGGATTTTTAG
>NZ_CEVYEL010000027.1:0-36211 GCF_982403165.1 Longicatena sp. | reverse complement strand
TTTTCAATATTTCCAAGCACTTTATTCTGTTGTGAGAATTTCTTCTCAATTATTTAACTTGAATATTTACGATTTTAGCAGCAATCTTAAATTCTCTATATTTCAGATTCGGTGTGGACTGGCTATAGAAAAAAGCCGTAGTACATCCTTTCTCAATCGCCAATTCTCTTGCTTGCGTGTTCTTAAAAGAATGGATTGGCGTATAGATTCCTCCACGATAAATTGCTTCTCCTGTAGTAGCATCCAATCCTTCCATAGTTGATGCATTATGATGCAAAAACTGTGTGCCTGCCGAATAGCCTGTTGGCACTTTTACGAAAAATTCCACATAACCATTTTCATCAATCACTTCATGTGAGCGGCCTTTCTGCATCTGCTGAATGGTTTTTCCATCCTCGCTATAAAACACCTCGACATTAGAAGATTCTTGCGCAAATATAAAATGCCAACCTTCTTTTTCAGTATTCTGATATATTGCTACAAAGGTGGCATTCGCCGAAAAGATAAGCTTCGCTATATCTTCATTTGTATGTAGCTTATCTTTATCCTGTGTATTTGATTCATCTTCCTGCAGTGACCATCCCATAAATACTTGTCGCGAATCATTTGGGATAGGGGTAGGAATTTGATTGTCAATTAAAGAATTGTTTTTATATATTTGCTGTTCATATTTATCGGAACTGCCATCGATTGTTCCATTGGCAGGATCAAAGGTAATGGTGATAAGTTCCTCTTTATTCCCTTTATGAAAAACGAATTTTGTATCCTCATAAATTGGTGTCTGATTGGGGACGATTGCATTTCCACCAGGGCCATCTTTCGTCCAAAATCCACCATTAACGATTGGTGCATGTTTGGGCATTTCACCATGCTTCACATACTCTATTGTTTCTTCTTGATTCACAATGTAAACTACCTTATGCATCGTTTCTTCATACGGCTGTGTTCCTTTTGTTAATGACGCTTGTTTTTGATCTTTTGCGACTTCTATCGTAAGCACTTTATGCAAATTACTGCCATCATTCGCTTTTAAGGATATCTTACTTCCAGAAATAAACGGCTTTTGATCAAGCATCATGTTAATAACACGATAACCATTTACCAGTGAAATTTGGGTATCACCAGGATCATTACCATCCGTTAAGATCATATTGATATCATCAAGAATTTCATCAGCTAACAGAACCTTAACAGTCAAAGAAGGTTGCTTGTTTGCCATTTGACGCAACTGTTCTTTGGTAATCACTTGAACAGAATCATTTTCCATTGTTACTTCCACAACGTTGCCCGTCGTTGTCTTTGTCGTTTTTGCCGTGATTGTCATAAAATTACTCGGTACCAGCTGTAACAACAAGGCAAATATCACAAATATTTTAGCGCATTTTCTTCTCATCTTCTCCATCTCCTTTCTCTTTCATTTATACTCCCTAACATAAAAATAAAGCCACCACTGACTTTACTTTTTCATTATATGAGCAGACTAGTTATAAAATGGTTTTATTTTAAATCAGCTACTGTTTTCTTTTGAAAAAAAGACGTGTTTGGGCTTAGGTAACATTTGAAGTGATTCTTTTTAACCCCTTTTTTCAGCATGTTTTTATTACTTTTCACAACGATACATATCAGTGCATAAGAAACTACATCCTTGGTACACTAGATAACGATAAAAACGATATTTCCCCTCAGATAATAAAAAGAATATCCAAAATCTTTAGCGATCTGAATTAAGGGTTCGTTTAGGGGATCAAACTTTAGAGGGCTTAAAGATTCGTTTGTTTTTTTCTTTCTCCCTAAATTTCTGGTGAAAACCTCTAAAAAATTTGACTATCTAATAATTAATTGCCCTAAAAAAGAACAGAATCGCTTCTGCCCTTTTTGTGCACTCTTTTTTTATTCTGCTTCCTCTGGATCAAGTAATTTTGCTTCCGTGACATAATAATTCAGACGTAATTTCTTATTACGGAATTTTTTATAAAAGCGATGACTGATACGCTGAATAATCAGATAAGCATTTTCTACCGTCTGACAATCTACTAAGACAATAAATTGTCCTTCATTGATTTTCGCAAACAAATCATTCTTACGTAAGGATAACGCAATCAGATGTTTCACCTTGTTCACTACTTTAAATACTTCTTCTTCTTTATCATCTTCATGACTGATTTCAAAAGATATCAGATATAAACGCTTATTATCTCGCATAGCGCTTTTCATGACCAACTCGTACATGTACTTAAACATTTCAAAGGTACAGTAGAATCCGCCTTCTTCCTCGGTTCGTCTTGATAGTTGTTTCAATAAACTATCAATTTTTACACGTTCAATGTTTTCATGATCACTCATGATGGCATCATATAATTCTTTAAATCGCATCGATAAACCTGTTCCAAGCTCTTTTACAAAAGATTCATTTAAATCATCATAATATCGCAATGCTTTGTGATAATCACTCGTTTCAAGTAAACCTTTCATATAATAATAGTGCAGACCTTCATAAAACGGTTCTAATAAGATTGCCTGATAATTTAAAGTCATCATTTCCTCATATTTTTGCTCTTCCAACAGTTTCTTACATATCTTTATCACGCATTTCACATACGCATGCCGATAGAATTCACATACTTGTTGTGTCCACATAAGCTGTGAATTTGATATATAAAATTTCCCCTTATATAGGTCTACCATGCGATACGCTATCTTCATCGTTTTTGCACTGAGATTCTCCTCAAATTTGATTTCTTCCCAAAGATTACCAAATTCTTCCGAATCAATATGCCATTCAAAATCAGGATTTAACTGATAACCCTGTTTAACGGTCAAGATCAATTCCTTACCTTCAAAAAAAGGTATTTTTTGTACATCCTTTCGAAAACGATGAATCGTAAACTTTAACGCGCTTATCGGATTATCGCTTTCCGGCCATAAAATTTCGATAAGCGTATCTTTGTGCACCGGTTGTTCACGGTAATAAAGAAATACCTGAAAAAGATTTACCAGCTGTTTTCCAAGATATTCGGTGATAATCGCTTTTTCTTTGCCACATGTAATCGTGAATTCATTAAAAAGTGTAACGTCAAAAATTTCCTTTGCCATTTCGCCACACGTCCTTTCACTTATTTTCTATAAGTTTTGAAATGCCCTACTATCTATCCGCTAGAAATAATGTACATAATGTTGTTCCACCTTCCATAAGGCTCCCATCCTTACAGAAGAAATTCGTTATACTGTTTTTAAGATAACGATGAAGATAGCTGCATTTACATCCTATTTTTGATTGCAGTTTTGTGTATGGAAGGATTACACAAACACGCGAAATAATCCCATCCTTCGTTACTATTTTAGCATTCTATTACATGCAAGTCAAATAAGCGATTATGCAAGATAAAAAAGTAAATAATCTGCCATTTTTATGCATTTTTAGGACAATAACCACATATAATATATTCTTCTTGTTCGGTAATTTTATTGCGTAAATAGTAATTATGGTTAGTTTTTATGAACACGTTAAAAAACTTTGTCGAACAAAGATACTTATGACCAAAACACTCTGAAAGCCTATACAAAGCACTGTATACATGCTAGAATAATAAAAAGAGGTGATGATATGGACCGCCTGGAATTAATACGCGAAAAAGTTGATCAAGAAATCAACAAATTACAAAAAGAAGAAACACGTAAATTCGCTTATATTCATACGTATGGTGTTGCACAAGCCGCAGCGCTTTTGGCAACCATTCGGAAAGCTGATGTAGAGCTTGCCTGCATAGCGGCTATGCTACATGATATTGCTTTATATACGGAAAATTGTCCTCATGCTGTTCACGCCAAACGCAGTAGTGAATACGCGGAAAAGCTATTAAACGAAACGAAGGCCTTCACTGAAGAAGAAGTTCAGATCATTCGTAATGTCATCGCTGTTCATTCTGATAAAATGAGTCGTCATGATGGTACGATATCGGAAATCTTAAAAGATGCCGATGTCTTACAACATTACTTATATAACGTAAATATTAAGCTATCGGAAAAAGATAATTATCGTCTCTTCTATTTGTTAGAAGCACTAGAAAAAATACAGAATCAAAAATAAGCCTGTTTCCTACATGATTTCTCAAATATTACCCAGACATGTCCACATGCTGTATATATAAGAGTTGATCATGAAAACAGGCTTTTATAATACATATCAAACAATCCTAAGCATTATGAAGATGCTTGCTTTCTCTTTTTATATTCCGTATGCATAAACCAAGTACTGCATAATAAGGTCATACATTCACATAACAAGGTCGCAAGCCATATGCCATCTCCTTGAAATAGCCATCCCAGCACCCAGATAGAAAAAGCTATGAATACAAATCCCCGCAACATAGAGATTGTAAAAGAATATCGGTTTTTTTCCAAAGCTGCAAAATAACCACTATATATAATGTTATAGCCAATAACCAAATAACATAGGGAAAACATGCGAAAGGCTTTTACACTATCATGAAATAAGGGCTGTATATTTGTATCAATAAATATGGAAACTATAAGCGGTGCTGCCAACAGGCAGAAACCAAGGGCAACAATTGATATTGTAAATGTTGATATACGGGCATAGCGTAAAAATAATGCACAGGTCGCGGGCTCCTTTTTTCCATGATAAAAGCTGACTAAAGGTTGTGTTCCTTGTGATATTCCTGTAAAGGTCATCATCACCAGATTGTATATATACGTAATCACCGTATAGGTGACAATTCCATCATCCCCTATATATCTTAAAATAGCATGGTTAAAAAGAAAGACGATGACGCCTGCCGACATTTCCGTGATAAAGTCAGCTATACCGATAGGCAGAATGCGCTTATACACCGACATATCTAAAGTTGTACGACACCAATGAATATTTCCCCTTTTCATCAAAAAATGAAGAAAGAATACGGTAAAAGTTAACACCTGTGATAATCCGGTAGCTAAAGCTGCCCCTTTGATTCCCATAGGAAATACAACGACTAAGACAAAGTCCATCACAATGTTTGTGACTGCCCCAACACTTACGGCTGCGGTAGCTAAACGAGGAAATCCATCTGTTTTTACTAATACTTCTAAAGAATACGATACGATGAAAAAAAAGCTGAACCATGCGATTGTTCCCAAATAATCCAGCACATAGGGCATCGTAGCTTCACTAGCACCTAAAAAGCGTGCTAAATCATTTAAGAAATATTGTGCAACCAACGTAATAACGATACCGCAGACGCTTAAAAACAGTGTATTTCGCGTAAATGTCTGATTCGCTTGTACCAGCTTATTTTCTCCTCGAAAAATAGCCACGACCGTCGATGTCCCAACGGAAAATAAAATGGAAAAAGCAAATATAAAATTTATATAGGGCATAGCGATATTGACTGCCGATAAGGCTTTTTCACCAACAAAACGTGCAACATAAATACCATCGATCATCGTATATAAATTAAATACTAGCATTGATACTATGGATGGCACGACAAATTTTAAAAACTGTTTTTTATGATTCATAAAACACCTCACTTGCATGAGCATTATAAACCTTGGTATAATACCAGAGTCAAGAGGTGTACATGAAAAACTACTATAAAATTAATGAAATTTCTAAATTATACAATATTGGCGTAGATTCCTTACGTTATTATGAAGAAATCGGTATTCTTCATCCCATGCGTGACAAGAATCGCTATCGGCAATATACGACAAGTGACATTTATCGTTTGAACATGATCCGCGATTTACGTAATTTAGGATTCTCCATGAAGCATATTGCCGCCTATTTAGAAAACCGTACAATTGAAAATAGCCTTGCCTTTATGGAAGAGGAAGAACGTATTGTCGATCAACGTATTCAAGAGCTAAAAAAACTGAAAAAGGATTTACAGCGTCGTAAAGCTTCTTTATTGAAAAGTACCAAAGTTGTCTTTGATAAGATGGAGCTTTTGCATCTTAACCAACGTAAATGTGTTTCCTTAGCTACTGATGATATTCACGATGATATTGAATATCAATTGATTAAGCTCAGCAAAGAATATGAAGACAATATTTATACAATCGGCAATTTTCACACTGGCTGCTTTTTGAACATTGAAGATAAGAACCATATTCATCCTTCCTCTGTTTTTATCATGGAAGACACTTTAACAGATTATGAATTCACATTGCCTGAGGGTCTTTATCTCAATCTTTATTACCAAGGACCGCGTGATCCTGATTATCAACATTTGAAAATGATGATCGAATATTGTCAACAGCATCACTATACGATCGTATCAGAAGCCATGGAGTTTTTTGTCATTGATGTGCATGAGACACGCCAAAAAGAAGAATATATCACCCAACTGCAATTACAAGTATGCCAAACGAAATAAACAGTAGTATCTCACTTTCTGATGACGTAGGATATTTAAAAAAGCTTGCTTAAAACAGTTGTGTTTGCAAATTTTTAACGCTTCTACAATTACTTACATATCCATTGATCTTATCTGGTCCTTTTATTCCTAGCTATTGAATTGGTAACATCATGCTTATAAGATATTATAGAAACATTTCACATAAAAAATCCCGCTTATCACGGGATTTTTTGTCAATCTGCAATTCCTTCCTGATGTCAGATCGACTCTTCCTATAGCTGAAGAGGCTATATATTAGAGGAGGGGACATGCTATTTATCCATATCTGCCTCTTCAGCAACACCTTTCCTTATGGAAAGATGGGGGAATTCTTATTATACAATCGTTAATTCTGTTTCTTGATCGAAGAAATGTACCTTACTTAAATCCATAGCAAGTTCAATCGTTTCATGTGCACGGGCTTCCATACGTGCCGCAACCTTTGCTTCTAAACGTTGCTTGCCCCATTTGCCATGCAGGATGAATTCATGACCTAGCAATTCGCTGACATCTACATCAAATTGGAAATGTGCCGTTGGATACGTATCGGCAACGATACCTTCACCATGCAAATCTTCTGGACGAATACCCATCACAATTTCTTTGCCATCATATGGCTTCAATGCTTCATGGAACATTTCCGGCAGTTTGATTTCATGATCATTACAGATAAAGCTGTGTCCTTTGCAAATCCCGGTTAAGAAGTTTGTGGCAGGTGCTCCCAGGAATCCGGCAACGAACATATTGGCAGGATTATTATAGATTTCCTTAGGACTTCCGATTTGTTGAATATACCCTTTCTTCATAACAACAATACGGTCAGCCATCGTCATAGCTTCGGTCTGATCATGAGTTACATAAATCGTTGTCGCATTGATACGCTCATGCAATTTGATAATTTCACTACGCATCTGTACACGTAGCTTTGCATCCAGGTTTGACAGTGGCTCATCCATCAAGAATACTTTCGCATTACGTACAATCGCACGTCCTAAAGCAACACGCTGACGCTGTCCGCCTGATAAAGCTTTGGGCTTACGATCCAAATATTCTTCAATTTCCAGAACACGTGCAGCCTCATGCACACGTTTGTCGATTTCTTCTTTTGGCACTTTTTTCAGCTTTAAGCCAAATGCCATATTATCGTAAACACTCATGTGTGGATACAATGCATAAGACTGGAAAACCATCGCAATATCTCTATCCTTTGGTTCCACGTCATTCATCAATTTGCCATCAATGTAAAATTCTCCGGCACTGATGTCTTCCAACCCGGCAATCATACGCAATGTTGTTGATTTACCGCAGCCGGATGGTCCTACAAAGACGATAAACTCTTTGTCTTTAATCTCCAGGTTGAAGTCAAATACTGCCTGGACATTATTGTCATATATCTTATCAATATGTCTTAATGATAATTCAGCCATTCTTATTACCTCCTGTTATTTGTATTTTCTGTTGTATAAATACAGCAGAACGAGCAATCCCGCAAGGCCGATGAATTCCATGCCTAGATTTGCCACACTGACGGTTTTCTGTCCGACAATGATCAGTCCAAGAAACACGAAGAACAAGATTGCCATGATTATATTTTTCACTGCATTATTTTCCATCATTTATCACCATCCATCTTATTTCACCAGGGGCGAGTGTTACTGCGACATGATTGCCTTCTCCATCATACACATTTGTTTTTTGTTCTTGATTGGTATTATTTAGAATTGCATACATGTTGTTATCCGGGTATGCATGAACTTCACAATAGAGGTTATCCGCATACCATTTTTTAAATTCTTCTTCTTTATGTGCCGCATAATAGAGAGAACGCAGCAGTACGCGTGTATTCTGCGTGCTGTATGGAAGACCGGCAATATAAACGCCTCTTCCTTTTCCATAAGTATGTGCACCTAAGTGTACTTCGCCGTTGCTGTAGGAAATAATCTCGGTATTTTCATTCAGCGCATAAATGTTTCTCATACCTTCACCAAAGTCCAATTCTTCCACTACATCTTCCGTAATGAAGTGACTTGCTAATGGGGTGTGGAAATATTTATCCGTGTGTAGTGTGAAACCTAATTCTTTATCGACACCTAAAGCATCCGCCAGCTGGAAGAATCTTCCGCCGTTTTCAACTGCTGCTGGTTCACCAATACCGACAAATCCACCGCCATTATAGATCCATTCACGCATCATGGAGATTAATTTTTCATTCTTCCAAACATCTCCGCCGGAGAATGCGGTGTGGGCATCCCCTGCATTGATGATAACATCAATATCTTCTGGGATACCATGTTCCAACACCTCATCGAAGCTGAGGAAGACAACATCTACGCTGGCACCACTAAGCGATTCCAGCATACCATTGTATGAGTAAATTTGTTTGCAATACAAGCCATGGGCAACCATATATGCATGCCAGCTGCGTAAAGCACCCCAGCTGTTTAAGATTGCTACCTTTAATCCGCAATATGGTGTTTGACCATGTACACGATCATAGATTTCACGGAATTCATCACAAACTTTTTCAATATAGTCTACAAACTTTGGAAATTTGTAAGCTAAGCTAGGATATCCGCCATAGCCGATACGATCAATTGGTTTACGCATAATCGCACGACGTGCACTTAACCAGTTATCAATTGCCTCAATCGTCGGATCATTTCCTTCATAGAAGGTATCCGGGAAGAAATATGGAAGGAATCGTCCTTCATGGTATTTCACTCCGGGAATATCGGAAATCAAGCGCAAGGTAGCACCTCCGCCAACACTTCCGACAACAGCATCTAAGCCGATTTCCGGAAAGTATTTGCCATAAGGCTCCGTACCAATCCAGTTATCTCCCAAAAACATCATAGCTTCTTTGCCAGCATCATGAACCAACTGTACCAATTCTTTTGCCGTTTCCGCAACAAAGCGCTGTTGGAAATCAATGTATTCCAAATATTCTTTGGTTGGTACACAGAAAGTTGAGTTGTAGTATCCATTATCTACAAATACTTCTGGGCGTAAGCGATAGCCATAGGCTTTCTCGAAGGCTAAAATTGCCTCAGTAGAAACACTAGCGCCATATCCACACCAATCCACAAATTTTTCTTTTGCCAGCTTATTGAAGATTAACGTAAAGTGATAGAAGAACGTTGTAAATCGTACGACATCACAGCGTTTATTCTCTTCATCAGCCAACCAGTCTTTTAAATATTGTACGACATATGCGCGAGAGAAAGGTTTTCGTACATCAAAGGGAATTTCATGAGGTTTATCACCCCAGTCATTGGTGATGTGATTGTACATCTGTGTTGGATCCCATAAGATATAAGCCAGAAAAGAAACGGTATATTCATGGAACTTCTTAGCATGATGTATCGTAAGCGTATGGTCTTTTGTATTTATATCCCAATCCTTCACATCAACAACTTCTTGTGTTGTACGATCAATAACTTCCCACCATTCCTTTGGATCATGGTCATAATCCGGTGTTACCTGCTGATCAAAATATTCAGCCGCAAAGGCAATCGTAATTTCTTCTTTATCGGCTAGTGTATAAGGACTCATCAGATAAATCTGCTGACATTCCTCCATATGCTGCTGAGCAAATTCATTATGTCCTCTGGCAACAAAATAAGTCGTATAAATTTTGGCATCTAACGATTTGATTCCTTCATCCAGCTTAGTGCCGTCACTGTCACGAATGGCATCGGCACCCCAGCGTTTCAGCAGGTCTTTACTTTCTTCAAGGAAATTAGATTCTCCAGGTAATGTCACTCTTCCAGTCGTTTTTCCCATAATCGTCTCCTAATCTTTCAAACCGCCAAGGCTCATGCCCTCGGTCAGTTTCTTCTGTACTAAGATGTACAAAATCAGTGTCGGAACCATGACGATTACCAAGCCGGCATACATAACACCAAAGTCTGCAGCCGCTCGCTGATCTGCCATCAAGAATTTCAAACCGACTCCCAAAGTTGAGTTGTCTTTTTCCATTAATGTAAAGGCCATGATATATTCATTCCAGAATGCTAAGAATTGGAATAAGATAACCGTAATGATACTAGGTCTGGCCATCGGTATCATAATCTTAGTCATTGTCTTAAAGTATCCGCAGCCATCAATCAAAGCCGCCTCTTCATAAGCTTTCGGCAAAGTTTGGAAGTAGCCGCTGAGCAAATAGATCGTAAATGGCAGCGACGTTGCCGCATATATCAGTGACAGCATGATTTTATTGTTTAAGAACACATCCTGTACCTGTAATGCAATTTCCCAATGGAACAGCATAACATAAATCGGTAATACAATATAGTTCGTATTAATGAAAAGTCCTGCCATAAATAATGCATTAAAGAATTTCTTTCCTTTGAAACGGAACCGTGCCAATACATAAGATGCAGGCAGTGCAACGATCAATAGGAAGAATATACTCATCGCCGTTACAATGACGGAATTCACCAGGTAGTCACCCATGCGTGCTTTTTGAAATGCAGTCGCAAAGTTTGACCATAGTACCTGTGTAGGTAAGCTCCAAGGACTGCGCTGAACTAAATCAGACTGACTCTTTACACTGGCCATGAAGACCCACACGATTGGTACGATAATAGTGATTGCTAACGCGATTAGAGCGACGTAAACAAACACTTTATATAGCGAAAATTTCTTTTTTTCTTTCATTTTGTTTACCTCCTAGAACTCTAATACGTCACGTTTTGTAATATTGTTCAAAATGCCCGATAAGGCAAATGAGAACAGGAAGATACATACACCAGCAGCCATACCATAGCTGTAGTTGCCGGCAAATGCTTTATTATACATATAGTTCAATGGTACTTCTGTGCCTAGGGAACCTTCCGTATTAATCTGGACAAACATGAAGCTTAAGTTGATCGTAGAAATAACGAAGAATGTAAGTGTTGTTCGTATATTATTCCAGATAAGCGGTAAGGTAATCATAAAGAACTGTTTGATCTTACCGGCACCTTCCAAAGAAGCTGCTTCATACAGGTTTTCCGGAATGGATGACATGCTCGCCATGTACATAACCATATAGTAACCAATTGCCTGCCAGATCAATGCTACGATAATAGAGTAATTTACAATATCCGGATCCCCCATCCAAGCTCTTGTCAAGCCACTCAAACCAATCATTTCCAAGAAGGAATTCAAGATACCATTGGATGGCTGATAAATAGCCGCGAAGATACCGGCAATAACAACGATACTTAAAATATTAGGAATATAGAAGATGACACGGAAGAAGTTCTTTCCTCTGAATTCCTCTCTTGTCAGCAGGGTTGCGAATAAGATAGCTAGTATTAAAGTAACGAGTGTTACAAGCGTAATAGTTAAAATAATATTCTGCATAGATTCGATAAATCTTTCATCAGAGAATAATACTTTAAAGTTGTCTAAAGCGACAAATGCACCGTCATGAATCAAATCTGTCTTATCAAAGAAGGATTCTTTAAAGACGGTAATCGTTGGTACAGCAATAAAGAGGATAGCCAATATTACTGCGGGCGCCAGACATCCGAAGATAAATGTACGCTGGGCCTTCTTTTTGTTCATATAGAAACCTCCAATCTTTTTAAAAAGCGATGAACTGGATGGCTCATCGCTTAATTATTACCAACTTTTTTACTTATTTAACTGGGTTAGCTTTCAGTTCTTTCCACAGTTTAATCAGTTCAGATTTCCAAGTGGCTACATCTTTCTTGCCAGTTGCGATGTCATCAATTGGTCCATATAAAGATGCGTTGAAGTCCAGTTTAGGAAGTGCTTTTTTGTCGTATGCTGCATAAGATGCACCAACGATAGTTTCCACGTTCTTTTCACTATAAGTAGCGAATGCTTTACCTAAGTCAGAGTTCTTGTCAATCTTGTCAGTGATACCCTTAACAGGAGCAACGATATCATGTTTCAACATAATTTCAGCGCCTTCTTCAGAGTAGATGAATTCCAAGAATTTCTTAGCATCAGCTGAATTTTTAGCCTGCTTAGGAATCCAAGCCTGTTCTGTAAAGGATGCAATTGCACGTTTACCATCTTTTTCGAATGCTGGCAGAGCCATAACGCCCCATTTGAATCCTTTTTCTGGAGTTGTTTTGCTCATTTCATTCTTTACCCAATAACCATTAGGCATGAACAATGCTTTACCATCAATAACAGCCTGCTGGTTGTTTGTAAAGCCATCTTTTGCGTTAGCGTTAGCTACCGTATCTTTAAACAGATAACCGTTTTCTTTAGCAACTAATTTACCAACTGTTTCAAGAATCTTTGTACCTTCTTTTGAAGTCCAAGTAGAATCATCATAAGATAATGCTTTATCTAGGATACCTAATTGTTTGTACATACCGATCAATGTGTTATCGAAGTAACCTTTTACTGGATATGTGAACAATGCTGGTCCCTTTTCTTTCTTCAGCTGATCACCTAAAGCAAACATTTCATCCCAAGTAGATGGTAATGCATATTTCTTACCTTCACCGATCAATTCAGCATTGTAGAAGAATGCACCTGGAGTATACATGATTGGTGCTAAATAGTTCTTTCCATCACCTAAATATTTAGATACGGAACTATCAGCAAATGCTTGATCAACATCTTTTGCGTTTGCGAATACATCAGAGATATCCATAACTTCGCCGCTGTTCAGCTGGCTTTCTGTGAATCCTGATTTCTGTCCTACGTTGTAGTAAACCAAATCAGAGTAAGTACCTGTAGCGTTTTCTTTATTCAAAACTGCTGGTAAGTCTTTTTCAAAGCGCATCTGAACGTCTACTTCTGGGTATTTCTTTTCAAATGCTGCTTCCAGATCCTTCCATACTTCCTCTCCGTTACCACCAGAGAATGAGTCAAATTTCAGAACTCTTTTTTCTCCGCCGGATTTGTCAGCGTCATCTTTCTTGCTGCCGCATCCTGTAACAACGCTTGCAACCATCAGGCCGGCACAAGCTAATGCTACCATTTTCTTCATAAAACTGTTCCTCCTTCATTTGGATTTGTTTTCCATACCTAAATATTACATAATGAAAGCGTTTTATACAATCCCTATATTGTTCTGTTTTTTATATTTATTGCTTTTTTGATAATAGAAACAATATTTCTTCCCTTTCATTCACTTACATTCTATTTCATATGAAATATCAGCTAAGACAATTGGTAATACATGTACTAAAAATTCCCGATACCCACAATATCCAATCGTTTCCTCTAAATAAATATCGCGTTTGCGCTTGCATCCTCCACGACAAAAATTAAGATAGGAGCACGTTTGACATTGTTTAGGAAGTTCTTGTTTTAAGAATTGCTCTGCCCTCTCACATTGTCTTGCTGACGTCAGGGAGTGAGTAGCAAGCGTTCCGCAGGCAAATTGTGGCAATGCATAAAAATCACATGGATAGATGGTACCATCTGTTTCTATGACATACTGAAATGCACAGCGTCCCAGCCGCCCACAAGTTAAGGGTAAAGAATCCATGCACATGAGATACAGATCATCAAATAAGCCGATATGTAAGGGATGCCCCTTTGAAATGCCTTGATGCCATAAGTGAAACATCTCGATGTAAAAGCGAGCAAATCCCTGTGCCGATAAATAACGATGTTTATTTGTCAAATCCGGTAAACAGGGAATCAATTGCACATATTCCATCTTATGCTGGATAAAAAAATGATACAGGGCCTTAACATGCGCCACACTTTCCTCATGCACCACACTTAAGATATTCACTTTCACACCATGCCTTTGTAATAATTCATACGCACGCAGTACACGCCAATACGTCTTTTCCCCTTGCGCATCTTTTCGCATATGCTCATGCAATGATTCATAGCCATCAAGTGATATTCCTGTTAAAACATCATGCTGTTTTAAGAAAAGGGCCCAGGCTTCATCCAGCAACAAGCCATTTGTCTGCAGGCTGTAACGTATTTGCTGTTTATGTTGTTTTTCATTCACCCGTTTGATAAAAGAGATAAAAAAAGGCAATCCAGCTAAGGTAGGTTCTCCACCTTGAAACGCAAAATGAAGACTTCCCTCATCATCTACACATGCAAAAGCGCGTGCAATGACCAGTTCCATCACCTCATATGTCATAACACCTGCAAAATCTTTGCGATGATTTGCGACATCATGGTAAAAACAGTATCCACAAGCCATATTGCAGGCCGCACCTGCCGGTTTGATTAATACACTAAGCTGTTTCATATAGAACCTTCCTTCCCTGATCTTTTCTTTTTCATGCGTATTATTTTATTACATCATTTGGTAGAATGAAATATATTTATTATATAAGATGGTCTTTTTTATGAGTATCTTGACATCTTTTTCGGCATCATTTTACAAACCGTCTGTTTTTTCTTATAATGAAGATGTTGTAGCTTACGCAAAGCAAAGTATCTGTTTATAGCGTAGCGTATCTCCATATAAAAAGTAAAGGAGTTTTCTATGAAAAAAGCAAATGTCCTCTTATTGATGTGTGATCAGTTCCGCGGCGACTGCCTATCCATTGCACATCATCCGGATGTAAAAACACCTTATTTAGATTCTTTAGCAAATGATGGTGTCTTATTTGAACAGGCCTATTCTGCTTGCCCCAGCTGTATTCCCGCTCGCGCTGCTTTGTTAACAGGGCGAAGTCAAAGAGCACACCGGCGTGTCGGCTATGAGGATAATATTCCTTGGGAATATGAGCATTATTTGGCAGAAGAGTTTAGCAATGCCGGCTATCAAACGCAATGTATCGGCAAAATGCATGTTCATCCGCCGCGGTTATTATGTGGCTTTCAAGGATTGAAGCTGCATGATGGGTATTTGGGATGTTATCGAGGCAATGATATACCACATTGGATGCATCAAGAGGTCTGTGATGATTATCTGTTTGACTTACAAAACAGTTTAGATCGTCATGCGGATGTCAATGCCAGCGGTGCTGAGTGTAATTCCTGGGTCACTCATCCATGGATCTATGAAGAACGATTGCATCCTACCAATTGGTGTGCTGATAACAGTATTCGTTTTTTAAAGACAAGAGATCGCAGTAAGCCGTTTTTTCTCATGAGTAGTTTTGTTCGTCCGCATCAGCCATTAGATCCTCCTCCTGCTTACTATGCGATGTATAAGGATAAGCAACTGCGCGAACCTGCACAAGGTGATTGGGATAATGAAGCGATGACAAAGCAATATGGCTTTACAAGTGATTCCATCTATGGTTGTAATGATGCAGCTATGCGTCATGATGCTATGGCTGGATATTATGCTTCCATCACGCATGTAGATCATCAGATTGGACGTATTCTCAGTGCCCTTCGTGAAGAAGGAATGTATGAGGATACCATCATCCTCTTTGTCAGTGATCATGGTGAAATGCTGTTTGATCATAGCCTATGGCGTAAGGTTTTCCCTTATGAAGGCAGTACCCATATTCCCTTCCTTATGCATATCGGTAAAAACATTGCGGATCTTCTTCCTAAACGCATACAGGGTATCTGTGAATTACGCGACATCATGCCAACTCTGTTAGCTTTGTGTGACTTGCCGATTCCTGAAACGGTGGATGGTCTTTCCTTGTATGATACGATTTTGCATGATACAGAAATCAAACGCTCTTATTTGCATGGCGAACACAGTTTTCATTCGGGATTCAGTAACCACTATATCGTAACGCCAACAGACAAATATATCTGGTATAGTGAAACTGGCAGGGAACAATATTTCCATCTCGCCAATGACCCAAATGAAACACACGATGCTCTTCATGATGTACAATACCAGCAACGCATTGAGCAACTGCGTAAATATTTAATCGCTGAATTAAAAGATCGAGAAGAAGGATATAGCGATGGTTCTCGTCTATTTTCCGGTAAATGTGCCAAAACCATCTTACAACAAAAGTATTAAAAAATGAGGGAGTGACTTATCTTCACTCCCTCTTTTTTATCATCATTTTATCGAAAACCAACGAATTTCCGTGGCCGCTAGGGTAAGAGCATAACTTTCCCTATCTGTATATACCGTAGTCGTCTGTTCTTCATATGTGTTATTCACGACACAATAGCTTTGGGTATTTGGATATACATTGACCTCCACATTAGGATTTTCACTGTACCATGTCTTGATTTCATCCTCTTTGCCAGCCGCATAAAATAAACAGCGATATAACAATCGAGCATTTTCAAAGCTGAATGGCAATCCGCGCAAATAAACACTGCGTCCCTTTCCATACGTATTGGCCGCAAACATGATATTATGACGGTCATCTTTTAAAACCGTGGTTCCATTTAATGCATATATATTTTTTACTTCTTCACCAAAATCGATCGTCTCAGCAAAGTTCTCCGTTAAGAAATGCTCTTTCTCTTCCCAGTTGTATTTATCCGTAGACAAAGAGAATCCTAATTCTTTATCGACGCCTAAGACATCATAGAGTTGGAAGAAATGACCATTGCGCTGATAAGCTGTTGGCTCTCCAACACCGATAAAGCCGCCACCGTTGTATACAAAGCGACGCATTGCTTCGATGATACGTGGGTCAGCCCAATACTCGCCACCACTATAGGCAGTATAAGCGTCTCCGGCATTGATAATAACACCGGCATCATCTAAAACATGCGGATCCTCTAGAATATCATCAAAGCTGATGAATGAAACATCAAATGGCATACCGCTTAAAGCCTCTAATACACCGGAATAAGAATAAATCTCTTTATACCATAATGCATGCGCCACCATATGGGTACCCCAGCTGCGCACCTTTCCCCATGCATTTAATATCGTCACTTTAAATGGCATACAATAAGGCTTTGCCCCATGTACATGATCATATAACTCACGGAATTCATCACAAACATGTGTGATATACTCCACAAAATCAGGGAACTGCAAAGCCAGTTTCAAATAACCGCCATAACCAATACGATCCAATGGAGAACGTAAAATAGCACGTCTTGCGGTTACCCAATTGACCTTAGCTTCCTGAATAGGATCGCCGCCTTCACAGAAGACATCCGGGAAGAAATATGGTAAAAATCTTCCTTCGGTATACTTCACACCAGGAATATCCGAAATCAAACGTAAGGTCGTACCATTGCCAACAGAACCAACAACAGCATCAATTCCTAAGTCCTTGAAATATGGTCCAAATGGTTCTGTACCAATCCAATGATCGCCCAAAAACATCATGGCCTCTTTTCCTTCTTCATGCGTAATATCGACAAATTGTTTTACCAGTTCGGCAACCTCACGCATCTGGAAGTTCATAAAGTCTTTATATTCTTTCGTAGGTACGCAGAAGGTTGAATTATGGTAGCCTTGCGAAATGATATATTCCGGACGGAATTTGTATCCGACTTCCTTTTCAAATTGTTCCAAAATATATGGGGATACACTGGCACTATAACCAAACCAATCCACAAATTTCTCTTTTGCTTCTTCATTAAACATCAGGGTAAACTGATGGAAAAACGTTGTATAACGAATCACATCGACTTCCGGATGTTCCTTACACCATGAACGTAATTTTGCTAAGACATACGCTTGCGTTTTCGGCTGACGAACATCATAGGTCATCTGATGCTCCTCATCTTTCCAATCATTGGTTATCGCATTATACATATGTACTGGATCCCATATTACAAAAGCCAGAAAGCTTACGGTATAAGCATGAAAAGGAATTGCCTCTTGAATGACGACCTCACCACATTCTTCCTCATACAGCCATTGTCCATAAGGAATGATGTCACCACTTGTACGATCAATTACTTCCCACCAGCGACTGATGTCATCAATCGTATTAACTTTTAATTGTTTTTCGTAATAATGTTTCATTAATGGAATGCGTAGAGTTGAAGTGGATGCTGTCATGAAATCACTCATCAGATACATCTGCTGGATTTCTTCCGGATGTGCTGTGGCCCATGCATTATCTTTGCGGGTCGTATAATAAGTCGCATACTGTTTCACATCCAAGTCACTCAATTCCTTTGGCATGTTGGTACCATCGCAATCGCGAATGGCGTCTGCGCCCCATAAATCAATGATGCGCAGGGTGTCTTCAATTACATCTACATCGGTCGGCACGGTTACACGGCCTTTGTTCGTTTTCATAAACGTCCTCCTTGTGTTATCTGACAACATTGTATGTATTCCCTATAGTCTTGTCAAATGACCTAATCCTTCATTTTCTCCATTTTTGTAACAAGATTTCTAAAAAAAGAATCGATTTATCGAGCTTTTTCCTCTTCATTTTGATTTTTTTAGATATATTGGCAAGTTTGTTTTTTTAACAATATCTTGTCAACTATGATTTTTTTCTATATAATGGTAAAAAAGGGAGGACAGATCATGAGTATTCAGCGTTATCAGATGGAAGATGTGCCTCGTTTAGATAAAATGTCTTATCGTCTTTTGTATATTTCTACATCACGCTATGAAGGGGACTGGCACAGTACGCCACATGCGCATCATTGCACCGAACTATTTTATGTAATCCGCGGCAAAGGAAGCTTTCTTGTCAATGATAATGTGTTCGATGTATGTGAAGATGACATGATCATTGTCAACCCAAACGTCGTACATACTGAGATGAGTCGTGGTGATTCCCCATTAGAATACATCGTATTGGGAATTGAAGGATTGCAGTTCACCAGCTTTTCTGAACAAGAAGATGAAGAGGAAGAAGAAAAAGATTATAGTGTACATAACTATTATGAATTTAAGCATGAAATCCTGTTTTATTTGAAGACCTTATTACAAGAGATGGAAGAAAAAGACAACAACTTTGAAGTTGTCTGTCAAAACTTATTAGAAGTACTAATTATTAATATGGTTCGTCGTACGAAAGCAAATTTGTTGATTGCGCCTGCAAAAAAAGTGGCCAAAGAATGCCGCTTTGTGGAACAATACATCAACAATCATTTCCGTGAAGAAATATCCCTCGAATTACTAAGTGAAAAAGCCTTTATGAACAAGTTTTATCTCGTACATGCTTTTAAACAATACAAAGGAATCTCTCCCATCAACTATTTGATACAATTGCGAATCAAAGAGGCGAAAGAGCTTTTATCGACAACCAATTATTCCATTTCCCAAATTTCCGAATCAAGCGGGTTTTCTTCCCAATCCTATTTCTCACAAGTATTTAAGAAAGAAACCGGCATGACGCCGAATGAATATCGAAAAACCGTTCACTAACCTATGTACAGATGGTAAAACACCATCTGTTTTTTTTACAATTGTTTACTGCCCCCTTTTGCCTGCAATTGTAATACATTTGTATCAAAGCTCACAATGCGCTTTTCTTCTCTACGCCAACGTTTCATGCCTAACTGGATCAGTTCCTCTAACAGTTTTGTAAAAGTCAGACCACTGGCTTCCCATAAATAATACGCTAAAGAACCCGGAATAGAATTAATCTCATTGACATAAATATCTTTCGTATCCGCATTCATCAAAAAGTCAATACGGACAACCCCTTCCGCCTGCAGCGCTTGAAAGCTTGCCAATGCATAGGACGTGATTTCTTGCGCTTCTTCTTTTTCTAAGGAAGCCGGTACGCGACGATTGGTACCAGCCATTCCTTTACTTTTCGCATGTCCTTCATATTTGTCCTGAAAGGATAAAATTGTATCCTGTTTTACAACTTCTTCTAGGACACTGCATTTGGCATCTTCCATATCCCCTAACACAGATGCGTTTATTTCTCTTAATGGGGTGATCACCTTTTCAATGACGATCTTATCATCATATTGAAATCCCTCTTCCATCGCTTTCTTTAATTCCTGCGCATTTTGTACTACCGCAATCCCAATACTACTGCCAAGATTGCTTGGTTTTATGATCATCGGATAGCCAAGGCGCTGTGCTTTCGCAAAGAATGCTTCCTCTAATGGCTCTTGTTTCCACCAATAAAACCATGGTACTAAAGGTAACCCTTGATCTTGCAGGATCATTTTCATAGCTACTTTATCTTGTCCTAAAGCACCGGATAATACACCACACTGCGCAAACGGTACATGCAAGGTCTTTAAAAAGCCTTGAAAGCTTCCATCCTCTCCGTTTGTCCCATGTAAAATCGGCAGTACAAAGTCAATTACGCGAGATGTTTTCCAAAAGTGATGTTTTTTCCATTGCATCAACACCCGTTGATGTTCACGTACAAGCTGAACTTCATAATTTTCCTGCGTAACCTTTGTTAAATCTTGAAATACCTCCGTTTTTTGAAATGAGGCATCACTATACATTCTTCCATCCTTGGCAATATATAAAGGTACGATTTCATAAGCATCTGGAAAAGCCGCAATTGCCTGCATTGCTGAAAGGATACTGATCTCATGCTCAACGGAAACACCGCCAAAAGCTATGGCAACACTTAATTTCATAACATCCATCCCTTTCCTATTCGCATATTTCAGTCTATGCAATAGCAGGATAGGCGTTACGCAATCCGCTTAGTGGTTAAAAGCGTCCGGCAAATCATTTTCTAATAAAACATAGGCGTCCTTTTCTTTAATCTGTTGTAAACAGGCAAAGGCTTCTTGAATATTCGTTACGACATGCAATCTTTCTATCGGAAACTTCTTAGCGATTAAGCCTTTTTTTATTTTTTCGGTCTGTGTTGGGCCTACCAATATAACATCATCTACACATGCAGCCATATAAGCTCCCAGCAGTTCATTTTCTTTATCCTGTGCATACCCCAAGTCAATCAGACCGGGGGTAATGATGATACGCTGTTGGGGCATTTCTCTTAACACATCCAACGCATAACGAGCCCCTTTAGGATTGGCATTATATGCATCATCAAGCAGTGTATAATCCGCCATCTGTTTCTTTTCTAAACGATGGGTTACATAAGGCAGCTGTTCACATTGCTTACCCAAAGCATCCCAGGACATTCCTAATTGATGTGCTACCGCAACCCCACAAGTGATATTCATCAGATTATGTTCCCCTAACAAACGGGTATGAAAAACATGAGCAACGGCCTTATGCGTAATGGTAAAACGGCTGCCTTCTTCATCATAAGAAACATTTCCATACCGATAATCTGCTAACATATCCTTACCAAACCAGATGACACGGCAATGAACACGTAATGGATAAGAACGTATCCATTCATTATCCGCATTTAAAAATCCTATTCCCTGTCTGCCTAATTGCTCAATCATCTGCATTTTTTCATGCAAAATGTTTTCCATACTATGAAACGTAGCCAAATGCTGTTGGCCAACGGCTGTTACAATACCATATTGGGGTCTGACAAACTTCATCAGCTCTTCAATCTCATGAACATGATCGGCTCCCATTTCGCATAGAAACAGCTCATGCAGTGGCTGTAGATATTCCAAGATGGTCTTTGTAATTCCCATGCGATTATTATAGGACTGTGGAGTCGCCAAGGCATACCAATCTTCTTTCATCAGCTGGTACAATACATTTTTCACACTTGTTTTCCCATAACTTCCTGTAATACCTATGATACAAAGATTTTCATGATCCCGCAGTTTTTTCGCTGCTTTCTGCATATAAGACTGTTGGATAAAGCGCTCGATAGGTAACATGATACATGCCGATACAAGAATAAGCACCCATGGCAAAAAGTAGAGGTATGGCGTAAAGAAAATCTGCCAAAAGATATTGCCATACTGTTGCAATACCCATAAAATCACAAACATCAGGAAAAGTTGCATCCCATATAACCGTTTTGCTCTTGGCGTAAATACCAACGGCTTGCGATATTCACTTTGTTCTTCTTTGCGCCACATCAAGTAACCATATATCAATAGCAACATGCTTAATAACAGCTGGGGAAATTGATCGTTTGAAACAAAAAATAAACCATATATCAAAAAAAGCAACAATACTGTCTTCACCAAATGTTTGCGCAGCACATATAACTGTTGTTTCAGCCATGGCAGATAGCGATCATTGCGATAGCGATTTTGCTGGAACATATGCAGACTTTTTTTCAAGGGCACAAGCACAAAAAACAGATAACTACATAGCATGAAGGTTTTCATGAGATGCCCTCCAGAAAAGCATCCACAATAGCCTTAAAGCGAAGACTTTGATGAAAGTATGCAAAGTGATCATCTTTGGCTAATGTCACAAGGGTCGCATGCGGCATCAATGTTTCCATCATTTTTCCCATCCATAAAGGCGTTTGTTCATCTTGTTCCCCCCATACTAAAAGCGTTTCAACTTTTATCTTCGCTAATTCCGGTGTAATATCATCATTCACACTTTTTACCAGCACACTGCGCATGATATCACTAGCCTGTTGATAATCAACACTGCCCATTTGTATCTGACGATGCCATTTTTTCATGAACTTATAACTATACACACGGATATAATAAGAAATCCCATGTTTTTTACGTATGCCGGCAGCTCCGGTTAAGATCATTGCCTGAAGCGGATATTGCAATGCATAATGAAATGCGATGCGGGCGCCAAAGGAATGGGCAATAATGATCGGTTGATTTATTTCATAGTAATCACATAGCTCATGCATGGCACTCGCATATTCCTTGAGGTCCCAAGCATGATCGGGTTCTTCACTTTCACCAAACCCCGGTAAGTCTAAATTGACAACTTTATAGTGCTCACATAAATGATCTTGGAGAAATTTCATCATATAGGCATTTTGGCCCCATCCATGTAAGAGGAGAATGCCCTGCCCTTCTCCTTTTACGGTGACATTTAACTTACAATTATGAATCCTGCACATACACATCCTCCATTCGTTTCAGTATATGAAAAAAGGAACATGTTTAGACAATATTTTCTTATCCATACGAAAAAAACTCTATGAACATATCGTGTTCACAGAGTTTATTTTCACACAAACAAATAATTATCGTCCTTTTTTAGTTTCTGTTTTGGGTTTATTAATACGGAAAATAACACCATCGGCTGTATTTTCTCCACATACCTCATAATGATTCGCGTTAACGACTTTGGATACGATACTTAATCCTAAGCCAAACTTACCGCCTTGCCCTTTTTCATATGGTTTAAAGAGTACTTTGATACGATCTTCATCCATACATGGACCATCATTGGCAATCGTCAAACCTTCTTCTTCACTCAAGTGAATGTCGATGGTCGTTTTCGCATAACGCAATGCATTTTCTAAAATATTTTCCACGGCAACGCGCCAAGGTTCGGCCAATCCATCAAACCACACTTCTTCCAAATCTGTCTGAATGGTGATTTCCGGCTTTATGAATTTGGTATTTTGCACAACTGTTTCCACGATTTCCTGCATATTGCTGGAAATACCTTCACAATCCTGTGAAATCAGATATTCAACACGATTCATGAACAACAAGGAATGTACTTTTGCCTCTAAACGATCCGCATTTTCAATGATAACATCAACACTTTTCTCCAAGGTATCGTATGGATAAATACCATCCTTGATACTTTCTCCATAAGATTTAATCGTCGCAATCGGTGTCTTTAAGTCATGTGATATATTGTGAATCATTTCTTCCTTCGTCTTTTCCTGACGCAATAACTCATCTCGCATGCTGACCAGAGCATCCGCCAATTCCCCGATTTCATCCTTGCGATTTACATGCAGCTCGGCATCTTTTCCCAGTTTCACACGTTCAATATAATTACGTATCTGATTCAATGGATGAATGAGCGTAATGACCCACATCATTAATACGATAAAGAAGAAACCAACGACGATTACCGTGATATAGACAACACTGTTTACTAAAACATTTTCCAGCTTATCCATATTATCGCTATAGGTTTTAGAAATCAAATACTGTTTATCTGTGATGCGCAAAATACTGTAATAAGAATCCAGATCATTGCTGGCATTCTTAAAGATTCCATGATATTTTTCCAAATTTCCTCGCATGACCTTAAGCAAATCATTGCGAATCTGTTCCCATTCCCGACTGTTTGTATCAATATTTTTTTCTGCCGGGGCAATCAAGATAGGAGTATCGCCATTTTTGATCATGACCGGATAATTTTCAATATTACTGGCATTGCTGTACGCATCCAGCGTTGCATTTGCACTGATCAAAGTACTTTGTGTATCATCTAGCGATTTAAATATCTGTTCTTTAATTGCGTTATTAACACTGCCATTGACATATACAAAGAAGAAGACCGCAAAAAAAGTAACGAAAAAGAAAATCAGCGCAAACAGCTGTTGTGTTAAAGACAGCTGTTTAATGAATTCATTAAAGCGTTTCATTAGCCTAAACGATAACCATAGCCATAAATCGTATGAATGTTCAGATTCGGCAGTTTCTTACGCAAGCGACGCAGCGTATCATCAACGACACGATCACTTCCATAATAGTTTTCTTCCCATACATTCGTTAAGATGGCTTCACGGTTAAATGCCATACCTTTATTTTTAATAAACATCATTAACAAATCAAATTCCTTAGTGGTTAAATCAATTTCTTTTCCACCGTCAAAAACCTTGCGTTGTTCTTCATCAAGTTCATACCCATCTACCATGATGCGGTTATTATCATTACGATAGACGCGCTTCATCACATTGTTCACACGTAAAACCAATTCCTTTGGTGAAAAAGGTTTTGTGATATAATCATCACTTCCTTTTTCCAATCCAATGATACGGTCAAATTCTTTATCACGTGCTGACATAAAAATAACCGGGATATCTTTTCCCTGTAAACGGATTTCTTCAATTAAGTCAAACCCGCTCTTATCATCCAGCATGATATCCAAGATCCATAAGTGTACATCATCGTCACCGACATGGGCACTGGCCTCTTCATACGTATAATAGGAACGAACCTCATAGCCTTCTTTTTTTAAATATTGATTCACTAGGTCGTTGATTGCTTTTTCATCTTCGACCACACAAATTACTTTTTTCATAAGACTTCACCTCTTTCCTTTATTTTAGACCAAATTATGTGAAAAAAAAAGGGATTTTGAAATGTCCCTTAAGTTTCACATAAAATAACATCAGTTTTTATGGTTTTTCCTATAAATCAAATAGCCAAAAGCATAAAACATAAAAAAAGTCTTTTTTTTATCCTATTTTCCCTATTTATAGAAAAACTTCAAAATACCACATCACCCCAAGGTGAATGCCCCTTTCATTCACCAAATATAGATGATGTGTTTTGTTTTTTCTATACTTACAGATGCTTTCTTTCCCTTTGCCATTGTCTCCACCCAAATCCTAGTAGCATTAACATACCGCCCCAAAGAAGATAATGGTTTTTTCCTGTAAATCCGGTATCTGGTATGGTCTGCTGTTGATAATTGGGCAAATGATAAGATGCTGTGGAAGATTCTTTCTTAAAGGCTGGAGTACCCGTAACATTCCCCACGATTCCCGTTACTTTAAATTCTTTTTCTTGTGTATCATAGCATAACTTCCACGATCCATCCGGCAATAAGTATCCACTCGGTGCTTTGTATTCCATCAACCGATATTCTTTATCTATGGAGAGTTCCGAAAATGTCACATTTCCATCGCCTGCTGAAATCACACGTTTCTTAGCCTTCCAGCAAGCAGATGAGGAAATCAAATTACCATTGTTGTCGACCTTTAATTGCTCATTTGTATGATCATGAGAAGTACTTGTACAGTTCAATTCATAAATGCCAAAACTTGCATTTGCTAAGGGGACATCATTCATTGTCGTTTTGGTAAAGGTAAAATCAGCTGTCTTCTTTATCGTATTCATAAATATCACATGATTTTCGCCCTTTTCAATTACACCATTGATTTTATTATCATAATATATTGTTTCATCATTCACTTTTATGGATACGTTATAGTTATTACTTTGTTCTGAATCTAGTGTTTCCTGAATAAAATATTTCTCATTAACATCAATCGAAGGAAAGACCAGTTTTTCTTTATGCTTTAATTCGGCATTTAAAATACCATAAGAAGTGGTGATATCTTTTTGCTTAGAACCATCGGCATTATATATTGTAGCGCTATATTTCTTTGAAACGGCATCTTGGAACATGACTGTAAACTTAAACGTTTCATTTTGATTATCACCGATTACCTGTTTTTCAATTTCTAAAGATGTCGCTTTTTGATCCATTACTTGTATAACGGTTTGTTCCATAAAAAGACCTGCTACATTTTTACCATTCAAGTTAAATTTGTACATAGTATCTGTGCCGCTATAACGTTGTTCTACCTGAAGTTTTCCCCAACCGCTATCCGTTTGTAAAAAGGATGGACCACTCTCTACATCATAAATCCCATCAGTATTGCTAGCGTGATATTTCAAATTCGTGGTTTGCGGTTGTTTTATATACGTACCCGTAAATGTATCTGCGGTTGATAATTGCATTTTCATATCTTGAAGTGTCGTATCGATATCATCTGCTTGCGCATAAAGTAGAAAGCTTGCGATGACATTTTTTATATGCTTTTTCACAAGAATTCCATCATCTTGTTTTTTTGCATTCGCAAACACGCCTTGATCCGTTACCTTGATTTCAACGATTTCTTCATTCAAATCATAGCCTAGCGGAGCTTTCGTCTCCATTAAATAATATGTTCTTCCACTTAACAAAGGCTGATTTTGCGCTCCAAAGCAGGCCTGCCCCTTCGCATCTGTTGTTTGCTGCTCATAAGGGATATCCTTAACAATTGTGATCGTACCATTTTCATTCTTAATATTGTCTTGGTCATAAAGCGTGAATTGGGCATCGGCTAATGCTTTGCCATCCACATTAACTTTTTCAACACTGAATTGGTTTCTTTTGTTTGTTAAGACAATAGTAGAGGAATAGCATACCTCATCTGGCAATTTGGAAAAGCCATTCAAACAATTGCCCGCACGATCACAAAGTCGTATGTAAGTATCATATCGTGGAAGAGGTGGTGGTGTTGGCATGACTTCCCATACCATATTCGTGCTGGTGTAATTGTATGGCAAATCCATGATTGCCTCATACGTATTATCTGCTCCTAAGGATAATACTATTGGATTAGCCTGATATGCCTCTGCGTACTTACCTTCGCCCTGTGTACTGGTACTTTTCCATGTTTTTGATGTTGTTTGATAGAGCAACCTTCCTGTATCCGTATCTTCAATAAAAGCAGCCACATTCGGGTATTGCGCCTTGTTATTATCAATTTCGCTGTTCTTGTTAAAACGGATCTTTTGTTTCACTTGTGTGATAGCACCACTTTCCCATTGGTTCTTCACAATAAAATATGGATGATCTGTATCACCGATAAGTGCTAGATGTACATCCGCTGCTTTTTGATAACCAGCAGGAGCCTGTTCTTCTTTTAATACATAATACTTACTTTTGGCACGTAAAGCGGCTAAGGTTAGATCGGTATTCACGTTAGGATCTACGCTAATGTTACCTTTTGTATCGGTGATGCCTGTAAATACAGGTGTATCCTGCTGAATCGCATAGGAACTATCTGCGACATACAATGAATAGGTCGCATTTGCTATTGGTTTCCCTGTATCATCAATCTTTTTTAAATCCCATGTTTCATAAGGCTTTATCCAATTTACATTTAGATTTAGCGATACAAAATCCGTAACCGTAATCGTTCCTTCGGTCTGATTATTTCCACCAGGCGAAAAAGCAAGTGGTGCATATCGGTATAAATTTTCGCCCTTCAAATTCTTATACTGTTTATTTTCTAAATCTATGCGCTTAGTCTCTAAATAAAAACTCTGTCCACCATATACCGTTCCGGTTCCACCCGTCTGTGTTTGCCCTGTTGTTGTGTTATGAAGTGTTACCCCATCTTCTAATGGAATATATACAGCAACTTTGCTTACCGCTTGCAGCGTAATCGTATTGGTTCTTTGTATTTTATTGTTTGGATCATAAGTAGCTTGTAAGGTATCATTGTTAAACTGCAAGATATTTGGTGATGGATAGCTAGTAATTAGATTATATACGCCTCTTAATCCAATACCATGCTGATCCCACCAATCAAATCCATGTCCCCCATACAAATCACCACTATAAGCATAGGATGCCAAAATATGGGTGTAAAGATAAGCAATATCTTCCGTTTCCGTAAGGAATACAGATTGTCCCGCACCCCCATAGGCATAATATAAAACTTTTAAGAGATTATCATTATTCACTACCGTCGTCTCATAATTACCATTAGGAGGTGTATTTTTACTTGCCTCCAGACAATATGCAAGTTTCCCGTCAATGGTTCCCATGACCGTACTCCAATTGCCTAACCAGGAAGGATAATAAATCTCTCGAATACGTACAAAGGAGGAAACACCTCGTGGTTCAGCAACAGCCACGTTTTTATCTGTATCATCTTCTCCATCCTTTTGCTTTACTATCGCATGTTTCTGTCCATCTGTTGCCATGTTCTTAGTGGTTGGTTCCTCACTTTTCGCAAAAGCGATATGATCCATAGTAGAAAAAGAAAAAAGCAATAACATAGCAAAAAGTATTCGTTTCCATTTTCTTACCATCTCTTACCTCCTCTACTCTCCTTCGTTCTATGCTTTTTTATTGAAATACATCCTTTTCGTTTAGCACATAACAATAAGAAGATTACAAAACCACCTAGCATACTCATCGTATGAAAAATCTGTTCTTTTTGAATCCATTCTTGACTTGTTTCATATACCTCACTACGTTGTTTAATAGTTCCTTTATGCTCCCCTTTTCTTTCACAGTACACGACATAACGCTGGGTATTGTTCGGATAAGGATGACAGGTGATAAGCGTCACCATATCGCTAGAATCTACAATCTTTACCGCATCAATATCTTTGGGAAAGATGACAACAATTTTCCTTACCGTATACGTTAATGTACGCCAAGGATTGGTGATATGAATATCATCATTGATCTTTAATTTTTCTATATCGCGAAACATAGATGCTCCAGCATATCCACCCCGATGTGCAGCAATAACGCTATTTGTATTTTCGCCACCTATCGGCATACTCGTTTGCGACAGGATTGCAGCGCCTTTGGCGAGATGCTCTTTGCTGGCACCGATGTACAAAGGCAGCTTAATCTTCATGCGTGGTATTTCAAGATAGCCAAATACATTCATAGGAAGGCTTGCCATCTCTTTCGAAAAGATGTTTTCCTCATAACTCCAAGCATCCTTCAGTCCAATCTGTTTTTCTTCATAAATTTGCTTATTATAACGTTCTACTTTCAAATACATATTTTTCGTAATAAGCTTTTTATTCGCTTCAAAGCTATCCAGACATTGTCTAGTTTCCATGCGAAAAGATAGATGTTTCATATCAGGATATAACAACAAAGCAAAGCCGCCGATACATAGCAAGATGGCTAAAAAAGCTGTTAAATAGTTAATGTTTCTTTTTTTCATATGCCCGATATCCTTTTTTTAATGCGAAGAAAGCAATACCACCGACAAATACAATCACATATTCCAATTTCCAATTATTTTCTATCCTAATTTCCTTTTCTTGCTCATTTTTATACGCAATACGCCTTCCCCTTACCAATAAGCGATGTGTATTTACGCCATAGGGCGTACAAGTCATTAATGTGATCAGATCTTTTTTACTCTCAAAATGAATGTACTTCATATCCTCAGGTTTGATTATTTGAATATCATCAACTTCATATGCATGCACCTGATCCAGTACATGGATATAAAACAGATCATGTTTTTTCAATTCATCCAAGCGTGAGAATAATTCGGCACTAGGTAAGCCTCGATGAGCGCATATCATCGCATGGTTCCCTTTTCCTCCAATCGGAAGAGATGTCATTTCCAGATGGCCGCCTCCCTTACGCAATACCTTTTCTGCCGTTCCATGATAAATCGGCATATGAACATTCAATTTTGGTATACGAAGATAACACATGACACCATCTTCGCTAAGCCGCAAAACATCTTCATAATTGTTCGGTAAGACAAAACCGCTCCCTAAAACAAAGGGATCATGTACGGGTTGTCCTATTAAATTCTCATTATATATCTTAGCTTTTTTCCACTCTTTTTCTATTTCCTCTTTACTTGCAGTATTCATTTTCGCATCATAGGTCTGTATAACATTCCATTGCTTTTTTTCTGCGATGTAATTGCTAATAGCGGGATATAGAAAAATGGCAGCACCTGTAATAAACAATATTACAGGTGCCAGGAAATAAACACGGTTCCATCTTTTTCTCTTCATTCAGATAAAACCTTAAAAAGCTTAATGAAGGTTACTTTCTTTTTTTCGCATCGTGATCACAAGCGTAGCAGCCCCAATCATTAATCCCAATCCTAAGATGGTAAACAACATGGTGCCCATACCACCTGTCACTGGCAAATCAAAGCCTTTTCCATTTATGACCGTAAATTCTAAAATAATATCATTGATTTTCACTTCTTCACCTAATTGGATAGAACCGGTCTTAGTAACACCAGAACCAGCATCCAACATACCGTTTGGTTCACTGTCAATCAACGTAAGGGTGATTTCACCATTAGGAAGCACATAGCCGCCATTTGGTGCCTTTGTTTCTTTTAAGATAAATTCACCTGTTGCGATTCCTTCCACCTGCAGCGTACCGGAAGCCCCAGTTGTTAATACTGTTGTTTTTCCTGTTTCAGAAGCTTCTGCTAAACGGTATTCACCATCTGCCATTTTGATAAAGGATAATGCCTCGCTTCCATTCTTTTTCTTTACTTCAAATTCTGCACCTTGCAGATTCGCATTATTTTCTCCGACCTTATGTAAGATAAATCCATAAGAGCGTGCTACGACCTGAGTACTGCCTCCATAATTGAAAGGACCATTCACAAAGGCATTATTAATCAAGGCATATTCAACATTCTTATTCACTGTTCCCGTATATCTCAAATATACCATTTCTCCACCATGGGCAGCTACGAAAGCATCCTCAAAACGTACTGAGAAAGTTGCATCTGCAGTTGGCGTTTCATATTTTGTAAACCCTGTTGTAAGCTGCGTTGTGCAAGCTTCATCTGCATATACTTTTACATCCTTGTTATATGTCAAACCTTCTGGAAATTTATCGCCAACATTGACATATCTGTTTTCAACATCTGGTGTATAAGCAGGGATCGTGGCACTGATCGTATACGTAAGCTTCTGCCCCACTTCAACTGTCTCATCATCAATTGTTTTATCAATCGTACCATCTGAAGACTTTAAAGATACGGTAGTGTTTTTCAGATTCCAAACTCCATTGTCAAACGTTGGGGTTAAAATCGCTGTAGTTGGCTTATAAATACGAGAAGAATATTTTCCCGGTGCGGATGGCTCTGGTGTAGCTAACACAAGATATCCCCCCATGTTAGAATTCGGAAATGCTACACTACCATCTGATTTTTGCGATGCGGTTACCCCTAAATCTAAAGTACCATTTCTAATATCTTTTGCCATGGTCTGCCAGAATTCATCCTGTTTTGCAGTATCCATAGAACCGTTAAATTCATCCGTTACAGCATTATGGATATCACCAGTTTTCGCTATGTAATTTGTACCATGGGCATTATCATATGCTTTTACCCATTCCATAACATCCGGATGCCATAAATACATAGGATTCTTTGGTGTATTGGTTGTACTATCTACATCCACACCGATAACCTTATATAATTCAACATTCGTATCACCTTTTATACCTGAAACAGTAATCATAGCTGTTGAAGATGGCGTAATAGCAGCTTTTACATTACCGTAGCCAATTGGCACAATCATGAGTAACATAACAAATATTGCCATCATTTTTGTAAATTTCGTTTTCATCATTCCTTACCTTTCCTTTCTGAATAATTTGTATGATCTAAAACATAAATTTGTTTTTAGCCTCCCTCCCTTCTGGTTCGATAACGGTACATCCCAAAACCTCCAAGCATTAGAAGAATACCTCCTATTACATAAGCGATTGTATTTCCGCCATGCCCTGTGGAAGGCAAATCATTAGGCTGATAATTCGGCAAACGATAGTCTGCTGAAGACATATTTATTTTTTCAAAGGCAGGAGTACCTGTCACTGAACCAACAATTCCGTTCACGATAAATTTCTTTGTTTGTGTATCATAGGATAATTTCCATTGCCCATCCGGTTGTAAATAGCCGCTAGGAGCTTTATACTCTATCAAACGATATTCCAATTGCGTGTTTAAGTCATGAAATAGCACTTCTCCCGTTGCGGCAACCGAATTCGTATCGGCAAACTTCTTCCAGCATTTTTCGGTAGTATCTTTTAGCTGTCCATATTGATCAACCGATATCTTTTCATTCGCATGATCATGTGTATCCTCTGTGCAATTCAATTCATAAAGTACAAAACCTGCTCCTGCTAATGGCACTTGCTTATTTGTCGTTTTTATAAACCGAAAGTCTGCTTTACTATGAACCGTATTTGTAAAAACAACTAAATTTTCTCCATACGCAATCGTTCCGTTGATTGACGTCTGTTTTTTAACTTCGCCTTGATTTACTTGCACTGATACGTCATAAGAAGCAGGAATATTGATTTCGGCAATCTCATAGCTTGTCTGATAGTTCATAGTAGGTATTCGCAATGTTTCTTTATCCTTTAAAGAGAAAGTTGCTTCTTTGTCGATTGTCATTGTCTGAATTAGATTTCCAGAAGCATTATAAATTTCAGCTGTATAGCTTTGTGCTTTAGGCTCTGTGAGTTTGATCTTAAATGTAAAGGCACTTGACGTCGCTTCGCCATCCACTTGTTTTTTAATTTCAAGTGAAGATACTTTCTGATTGGTAACCTGCACAATTGTCTGATCTTTAAATGAACCTGCAACATTTGTGCTATTTAATTTTTGTTTGTTTGCATTTACCGAGGCGCTGTCATGTTCCAAACATTGCTGCAGATTTAAACGGCTCCATCCCACATCTGTTCCTAGATACGCTTTTCCTGTGATGCTATCATAACCAGTTGCTGTATATTGCAAATGCGTACTATCGGGTTGTTTGTTCCATGTGCCATCTAAATTATCGGTTGTTTCTAATTGCATCTTTAGACCATGCAAAGTAGCATCGATACCATCTGCATCGGCATATTGCAGCATGCTGCTATACAAAGAATCGATGCCTTTTTTCACATAGATCCCATCGTTTTCTCTATTCGCATTTACCGATACTCCATTCGTATCGACAACCACCTTCACGGCGAGATCATTTTTCACATAGCCAGCCGGTGCTTTGGTTTCGATGATATAATATGTTCCCGCAGAAACGGCAAACTTCGCACCTCCGCGTAATGTCACACCATCCAATGCTTCTGTAAGATTTTTCGTGGTGACTGTTTGCAAAACTTTCGCTCCACTATTGATCGTATAGGTTCCATCTTCCTTAACGTTTAGACCACTTTCTTCATACATCGCAAATTCTGCTCCCGTCAATGGCTCTTGAGCAGCATCAAGTTTTTGAACAAGTAGGGTATCCGCAACATCAGTAATCTGGAGTGTAGCTCCATATGTATAAGAATAACCGGTCGCCACATCTAATTCATCTATTTCATATGTATAATTTATTTCATCAACACTACTTTCCATACTATAATAATATGCAATTTTAAAATCGGAACCACCGGCAAAATCATACGCATTGATATTTCCCGGCAGCGGAATATTTTTTCTATTTTCCCCTGTCATTCCTTTTTCAACTAGCACATTAGGATTTTTACGGATAGCTGTTTTTAAGGAAGTAAAACTACCATCTTTTGTTACTTTCCATCCATCCGCATCGTTTCCATACACCGGTTTCCACACACCATTATCGTTTTTCATAACGACAGCAAATATGATACCGGAAGATAATGTTATATACGTACTATCATAATTCAAGGAACTGCCATCTATCTTCTTTATCGTCTTCAAATTAAAAGTAGGAGCTATGTTTGTTCTTGCAAATGCACCACTATTCCATTGATTGTTCACCTTTAATGCATAGTTACTGCCGGCTTTTACGAATTGCAATTGTATATCCTTCGTTTGGCGATATCCTTGCGGCGTTCCTGACTCTTTTAAGACAAAGTAATTGCTAATGTTTTTTAAGCTTTCTAATGTGATTGGATTGCCTTCATCATCCATAAATGCCGCATATCCATTTTTATCTGTAATAATTTTGCTGACTTCATTTAATGTCTGATAGGAAGCATCTGCTTGATACAAGGAGAAAGTAGCATTTTCTAACGCTTTGCCATTTTCGTCCGTTTTTATAAGAGAAGTTTCTGTTTTAGGTATTAAATTATATCGTAAACGTAAATTTGCTTGTGCATGTCCTCTTTCTAAGTAGAAAAATTTCAAAGTATGTATGGTATCATCCGCAAATGTATTGCCACTAAAGCCGGTAGTGGTTGCTTTTCCTGCTGCTTCAAAAGCTGCTTTGATTGTTGTTCTTTTATCAAAATTGGTACCTATATTTCCATAGACTCTAACCTCACCTGTTTGGAAATTAATATCTAAATTCGTTGCCGCATGACAGCCACCAACATCCCCAACAAGTACACCATCGATAAACACCCATACATCATCATCTCCCATAAAGCTATATGTCACAGGTTTCCCTCTGTTTGTACCTCCTTTTTGTTGCACAAAGGATGTCGTCATGGTAAGCCCAAAATAATGATTTAGTTTTGCATCTACTTCAGATAAGATTTTTGAAGATAGTTTCCCATTCGTTTCTTGAAACATATCCGATGCACTATTGAGTGGAAAAAATTGCCCACCTGATAAGCCTTTATTCTCTTTCATAGCTGGCGTATCATATAACGTAAAGGTTTTTTGTTGTTTATTAAGCTCGGCAAAGTTTTCATCACTATTGTATGAATAATAACCATCTTTATCGATTTGCAATAATCCTTTCACATTTTCATATGATTTTTTTCCACCTGTAAAAATATTATTATTTAGATTGGCAGGGTCAAATAAATAATCAAGTATATCAAAGTCTTGTACAAAAATATTACTATTTGTGCTATCCTTGTCACCACTTAAGCTAGAACTTTTTAATCTAGGGTATCCATCCTTATTGGTATTCCCATTTTTATATAAGACATTTTCAACAATTCCTTGTTTCGGGGTAGAGGAACTATCCGTTGTATTTGCCCAACCATAATTCGAGCCGATTCCAAATAGCAATCCATGACGAACACCAACATCTACACCTTTAAAGCCATTGATGCCATATAAACGATATTCCTCTTTAAATATATTATCGGGATCATTTTCATTCGTTATCCAATAATCAAACAGATCAATTTTTGTACTTGATGGGCTAATTCCCTTAATCGTATGATCTGCCAGCGATTGCAACGCGATGTCGGTTTCTTGAAAACAAACAGTACAGGACAATTCTGCGGCTTCTTCTGATAAATGATACGTTGGATCAACAATCGTCGCTGAAATAACATAATTTCCTGTCCAGATAGGTTCTGGTATCTCGGTTACATCCCATGCTATTTTAAGTGGTTTTTGTCCACCATTCTCATGTACAAGAATTTCAGAAGGCAGCAACGTCAGTAACTGACGGTGTGATATCGGATTCTTTTGACTTGCCCCTGACACAGGCAATTCCCAATCTTGCTTTTCCGTTTTAACGATATTTACATCCTTTGGCCAACTCCATTGATAGATCATAGAGGTCGTGGTGCTAACATCTTCTGTCTCACTGGCATAAAGTACATCAACTTTTGTAAAATGAGTCATCGCACAGACATCTGCTAATAATAGAAAAGAACAAAAACCTAATAGCAATTTTTTAATATTCTTACTCATAAAGCGTCTCCTTTCTCACGTTTTACAAACGATGAAGTAAACCTTTTTATGCCATTACATTAAAGAATATATACAAAATCGTATACGATATCG
>NZ_CEVYEL010000026.1:0-37807 GCF_982403165.1 Longicatena sp. | reverse complement strand
AACTACGCCCCGAGGGATTTTCACCCTAGATATGTGGCATGCCCGCCACACATGATAAAAAAGCAGTGACAACACTGCTTTTTTATAAGATAAGATGATTTTTACAATTATAAAACGGACATTGCATAAGAAAGTGTATAGCCCAAAAGTTTTTGGAAGGGTTTACAAAAGCTTTGAAAAATGTTATTATAATCTCAGGAAATAAGTACCTTATTTCTAATATCATAATATTGGCTCTATTATGATAGAAATGGAAATGGTTTTCTTGCATTCCTTCCTTTCATTGTAAGAGATACCTTCCATATTCATATCGATTTCCTTTCGATAACCTATTTAAGAAGGACGTGGTGATGCGCGTCCTTTTTAAAAGCTATGTAAGGGAACAAGAACGTTCCCTGTAATACTACCAGCGATTGCAGTTATTCCAATTGTTGTTGCAGCCACATCCAAAATCGCCTTCGATACTACGCATGCAGTTAACAAACTGACGAGCACAACGGTTTTCTCTTGCTCTGCGGCATGCTGCATGATGAGCAATACGTTCTACTTCACGGAACAATGCATCATCATAGTTGTTGTTACAAGAGCAACAGTTACAACCTTTGTTGAAGAAGTTACCATCGTTAAAGCCTCTGTTGAAGTTACCATTACACATAAACAATTCCTCCTTTATGAGATACGTTTTTTCTTAACGTATCTTCATCAATAAGGTATGAATAGCATTGCTTGCCCATTTAGGCAATCGCTCGTACTTTTTTAAAAATGAGAAGAACGCCCGTATGAAAGATAAGGCAATCCATAATATATACCGATATAAAAATTGCTTGTTGCGCTAAGTTTATGGTATGCTGATGGTGGTGATCCTATGAGACATAAAGAACAATGGAATTTAATAGCGGCCGCATGTATATTGGTCTTGTTTGTTGTGACGATTTTCATACCGTCATTTGAGCCGTTAGCTAAGACAATCGCACTTTTGCTATATGCATTGGTTAGTATAATATCCTTACAAAAGCAAAAGAAAGAGGGAGAGGATATTCAAAAAGCAGCTATGTTTTCCCTTGCGGTTTTTCTCATTTTAGGCTATTTACTCTTTTTTGTATGATGTGAGATGAAAAAAGTCAGTGAAACATTGACAAAAACATGAAGAATTGAGTATACTAATACTCGTAAAGGCGATGAATTAAAGTAGTACCTTGGAAAATAATGCAGAGAGTCAGCTGGTTGGTGAAAAGCTGAAGTATGGAACAGGGGAACTCGTTAAGGAGCCGATAAGCACACTTATCCGTTTTACTTCGCGTTAAGAAGAAATGAAGGGCTTTTTTCCTTAAGAAAAAAGAACTAAGGTGGTACCGCGTTGAACAACGTCCTTAGAATGTTTAAGGATGTTTTTTTATTACAAAAGGAGAATGATTATGAACTATCAACACCAGAAAGTAGAGAAAAAATGGCAAACGTACTGGAAAGAGAATAAAACTTTTGCCTGTGACACACATGATTTCAGTAAGCCTAAATTTTATGTATTGGATATGTTTCCATATCCAAGTGGAAATGGTTTGCATGTTGGCCATCCAGAAGGCTATACCGCTACCGATATTTTGGCACGAATGAAACGCATGCAAGGTTACAACGTATTACATCCAATGGGATGGGATGCTTTTGGCTTGCCGGCAGAGCAATTTGCTATTCAGACAGGAAATCATCCTGCTGAATTCACAAAGAAAAACGTTGATCATTTCCGTGAACAGATTCAGTCTTTAGGTTTCTCCTATGATTGGGATCGCGAGATTTCAACGACAGATCCTGATTATTATAAATGGACCCAATGGATTTTCTTGCAGCTTTATAAGAAAGGGTTAGCATATGTTGATGAGATTCCTGTAAACTGGTGTCCTGAATTGGGGACGGTTTTAGCTAATGAAGAAGTCATTGACGGAAAGAGTGAGCGAGGTGGCTACCCAGTCATTCGTAAGCCGATGCGTCAGTGGGTCTTAAAAATCACAGAATATGCAGAGCGTCTGTTAGAAGATCTGGAGTTATGCGATTGGCCACAATCCACCAAAGAAATGCAGATCAATTGGATTGGTAAATCACAAGGCGCTAATGTTATCTTTAAGATAAAGAATACAGATAAAGAATTTACGGTATTTACGACACGCTGCGATACTTTATTTGGCGCTACTTATTGTGTTATGGCACCTGAACATCCATATGTAGATGAAATCACGACAGCTGCTCAAAAAGAGCAAATAGCTGCTTATAAGAAGACTTGTGCATCAAAGTCTGATTTAGAACGTACGGAATTAAACAAAGAGAAAACAGGTGTTTTTACTGGCGCTTATGCGATCAACCCAGTAAATGGAAAAGAAGTTCCTATTTGGATTAGTGATTATGTATTAGCAAGTTATGGAACTGGAGCAATCATGGCTGTTCCTGCACACGATACCCGTGATTATGAATTTGCTAAGAAATTTAATATCGAAATCATTCCTGTTTTAGAAGGCGGAGATATCAGCAAAGAAGCCTTCACGGAAGATGGTGTTCACGTGAATTCCGCGTTCTTAAATGGTATGGGAAAACAGGAAGCCATTGATACTATGATCAAATGGTTAGAAGAACATCATTGTGGTTGTGCAAAGACAACATATAAATTACGTGATTGGCTGTTTTCTCGTCAGCGTTACTGGGGAGAGCCAATTCCTATTATCCATATGGAAGATGGTACGACACGCACGGTTGATATTGATGAACTGCCACTTGAATTACCAGAAACTAAGATTTTCAAACCAAATGCAAATGGCGAATCACCATTAGCACATTGCGAAGATTGGTTGAATGTCGAAATCGATGGTGTTAAAGGAAAACGCGAAACCAATACGATGCCACAATGGGCTGGCAGCTGTTGGTATTATCTGCGTTATATTGATCCTAAAAATCATGAAGCAATTGCAGATGAAAAACTATTAGAACATTGGTTGCCAGTAGATTTATATGTCGGTGGTGCTGAACATGCGGTATTACACTTATTATATGCACGCTTCTGGCATAAAGTATTGTATGACTGCGGTGTTGTAAAAACCAAAGAACCTTTCCAAAAATTATTCCATCAGGGAATGATCTTAGGAGAAAATAACGAAAAAATGTCAAAATCGCGTGGAAATGTTGTAAATCCAGATGATATCGTTGAAAGCCATGGTGCTGATGCGCTGCGTGTATATGAAATGTTTATGGGGCCACTTGAAGCTGCTTTGCCTTGGAGTACGACCGGATTGGATGGTTCTCGTAAATGGTTGGAACGTGTTTGGCGCTTATATACCGAACAAAATAAATTAGCAAAAGAGAATGATGGAAAATTAGATAAGGTCTATCATGCAACTGTAAAAAAGGTAACACATGACGTCGAAACCTTGAACTTAAATACAGCGATTTCACAAATGATGATTTTTATCAATGAATGCTATAAAGCAGATACTATTTATGAAGAATATGCAAAAGGTTTCTTAAAAATGTTTGCATGTTTTGCTCCACATATGGGGGAAGAAATCTGGCAGGATGTCTTCCATGGAGAACAAACTATTGCATATGAACCTTGGCCGACATATGACGAAAGTAAATTGATTGAAAGTGAAGTTGAAATCATCGTTCAGGTGAATGGTAAATTGCGTGGTAAATTTAAGATTGCAGCGGATGCGAATGAGGATGCTATTAAAGAAGAGGCATTACAGTTAACGAGTGTGAAAGCACAATTAGAAGGTAAAACCATTCGTAAGATCATTGTTGTAAAAGGTAAAGTTGTGAATATCGTTGCAAATTAATTTCATGAGAAACCATATGGGTCATCCGATGGTTTCTTTTTTTGCATGTAAACGATTCATTATATAAATAGCTTATGCTATCCTTATCGAAGAAGAGGTTCACATATCGCTTGCTTTTAGTCTTTCCATGGGGATGTCTTAGAAAATGACAAGTCGACTTGTCACATAGAAACAAGCATCTTAAGCTTTTTTGTAAGCGTTAAATCTGTTACAATAAAGATAATAAATAAGCTTTAAAGAGCAGGTGATAGGATGAATAAAAAAATTGCTATACTAAAACGCAAAAAAGCGATACGTAATCTGATTACATTGTTGGCAGTCATCACGTCTGCTTTGCTGCAGACCTTTGTTATTCAATCTATGATTCGTCCTGCTAATATGTTATCTAGTGGATTTACCGGCGTTGCAATCTTAATTGACAAAATTGCAGCATTATATGGTGGTTCTATATCTACCTCAATCGCTATTATCATGTTAAATGTACCAGTTGCCCTTTTATGTTATAAAAGTATTTCGGCAAGATTCACATTCTTCTCTTGTATTCAATTTGCCTGTACAAGTCTCTTTCTACAAGTGATGAATTTTCAGCCAATGTTTCATGATATCGTATTAAATGTTATTTTTGGTGGGTTCCTTTATGGAATCGGTACTACTCTGGCATTAAAAGGCAATGCTTCCACCGGTGGAACTGATTTTATAGCCTTGTTTGTGTCGAATCGTTTAGGCAAATCCATATGGTCCTATGTGTTCCTCTTTAATGCGGCTATCTTATGTATCTTTGGTTCTATGTTTGGTTGGATTTATGCCGGATATTCAATTATATTTCAATTTATCTCAACAAAGACAATTGATGCTTTCCACCACCGTTATGAACGTGTTACCTTGGAAATTCTCACAAGTGATGCAGAAAGTGTTGTAGATACGTATGTAGATCATTTTCGCCATGGCATTACCTGTGTACAAGGATATGGGGGCTTTTCACACAAAAAGATTTATATCCTACATACTGTTGTCTCTACGTACGAAGTTGCTGATATCATTGAATTACTTAAACAAACTGATGAACGAATTATAGTTAATGTTATGCGTACAGAACAATTTTTTGGTAATTTTTATCAAAAGCCTTTTGAATGATGAATCATCGTACGCTAATTGATTTACGTAACATCAACATGGTTCTAGGAAGACTTTTATTTGGCACTTGTTGAACTGTAATAACACTAATTCTCGGGTTTAGCTAATCGCTATGAATCGTATTACACGAAATGGTTTTGATGGAAAATGCTTACAAGCAAGCAAAGCGTGATACGCAACAAAGGCTTGTTTCATGCGTCGATCAGGATTTTCTTGCGTTAAAAAGCATATGTATGCTATACTATATGAGGAAATTTGGAAGGTGATAAAAATGGGTAGACATTTTGAAGTGCGCGCCGCTTCCATGGCTAAGACGGCTGCAGCAAAAGCAAAGAAATATTCTCGTTATGGTAAAGAAATTTTAGTAGCAGCAAAATCAGGTGTGCCTGATCCGGAAATGAATGCTGCATTAAAAAAAGTAATTGAACGTGCAAAAGCAAATCAGGTTCCTGCTGATGTTATTAAGCGTGCCATTGACAAAGCAAAAGGTGGTACCAATGAAAACTATGCACCTGCTACATATGAAGGATTCGGCTCTGGTGGAGCTGCAACCATCATTATTGACTGCTTAACAGATAATGCAAATCGTACGATTGCCGATTTACGTGCATGCTTTAATAAATCACATGCGAAATTAGGTGTGAGTGGCTGTGTATCTTTCAATTATGAGCATGTTGGATTGATTTCCATTGCTTATGAAGATGAAGAGGCAATAATGGATGCTTTGATCATGGCGGAAGTTGATTTAAAAGATATTGAAGTAGAAGATGGGCAAATGACAATTACGGTAGAGCCTACAGACTTAAATAAAGCTCAGGATGCAATTGCCGAACTGATTCCTGATGTAAACTTTGATATCATGGAAGATACGATGTTGCCTAATAAGTATGTTGAACTGGAAGGTGAAGATTTGAAACTGTTCCAGCGATTGGTAACGTTACTGGATGATGTTGATGATGTACAGCAGGTATATCACAATGTTCGTAACATTAATGATCCTGTTGAATAAGAAATAGCGATAAGCGATACTTTATGGTATGACCAACCTGAGTATCGCTTTTATCATATGTAGCCATTGTTGTTTTGTTTGTTCAGATAGATAAGAAAAATCATTTATTCTCTTAAAGAAATCGTTTTTTTGTTTTACTTCTAATTGACAAACTTCGCTAAGATGGGTAAACTATAAGTAATCCGATGAAAAAGAGGCTTATCATAAAGTAAGTTACAGAGAAAAAGACATTAGCTGAGAGTCTTTGCGATGCATTTATGTTAAGGGACACTTTGGAGGAATTATCAGGAAATGGATAATCGTATGACCGCGTTAAGGTGTTAAGCAGCATTTCAATTCGAGATGAAAAAAGGTGGCACCGCGTGGAATACGTCCTTTGTGAGGGCGTTTTTTTATGCTTATGAAGATGATAAATGAATGGAGGAATGACTATGCGTTATCAGGTACCAAGAGGAACACAGGATATCCTGCCTAAGGATATTAGCAAATGGCACAAGCTGGAAGATATGATTCGTCAATTCTGCTATGTGTATAACTACGATGAAATTCGTACCCCAATTTTTGAACATACAAATGTCTTTAAACGAGGCAATGATTCCAGTGATATGGTGAATAAGGAAATGTATACCTTCCAGCTGGAAAACAGTGCAACCTCATTGACCCTACGCCCTGAAGGAACAGCAGGTGTAGCCAGAGCCTTTGTGGAACATAAGATGTTTGGCAATGCGGATCTACCAGTAAAGATGTACTATGTAGGTCCACAGTGTCGTCATGAACGTCCACAAAAGGGAAGAATGCGTATCTTTCATCAATTTGGTGTAGAAGTGATTGGCGCAAAAAGTCCAATGTTGGATGTTGAAACGATTGCTTTAGGTTGGAGCTTTGTATCCGCATTAGGATTAAAGGATATGAAAGTGTTGATCAACACTTTAGGTGATGATGAATCCCGTGCTGCATATCGCGCCGCTTTAAAGGAACACTTTAAAAACGATATTGATACCATGTGTGCGGATTGTAAGCGTCGTTATGAACAAAATCCTTTACGTATCTTAGATTGCAAGGTGGATCATGATAAAGATATTATGAAGACAGCACCTAAGATGGAAGATTATCTAAATGATGCCAGCAAACAATATTTCAAGGAAGTCTTAGAAGGCTTAGATGCTTTGGGTATTCCTTATGAAGTAGATGATCGTTTGGTTCGTGGCTTGGATTATTATACACATACAGTATTTGAAGTTGTATCCGTTAATAAGGAAATGGGCGCCCAATCTACGGTATTTGCCGGTGGCCGTTATGATGGCTTGGTAGAGTATTTCGGTGGTCCGGAAGGAATGAGTGGCATTGGCTGGGCAATGGGATTGGAACGTTTGATCATTGCTTGTGAGGCAGAAGGCATTACTCTTGATGAGGAAGATGGATTAGATGCGTATGTCCTTTGTTTAGCAGATAGCGTACATAAGGAAGTTTTGGCGATTACGACCGAATTGCGAGCAAATGGCTATCGCACAGATACAGATTACTTAGGTAGAAGCTTTAAAGCACAATTTAAAACCGTCGATCGCAAACATGCACGATGCGCGATTTTAATCGGGGATAGTGAAGTAGCAAATGGTACCGTGAATATCAAAGATGTAAAAACGCAACAGCAGTATACAGTCCCAATGGAAGAATTGATCCCAACGATGGATCGTATCTTTGGCAACGTTGGCTGTGGTGAAATTAATGAAGAAGAATAGGAAGGAAATCGCATATGGAGAGAACACATACAAATGGAGAACTACGTTTAAGTGATACTGGAAAAGAAGTTACTTTGCTGGGCTGGGTAGCCAAACGTCGTAACTTCGGAGCCTTGGTTTTTATTGATTTACGTGATCGTACAGGAATCACACAGCTGGTTTTTGATGAAACACTGGCTGAGCAAATTAAGGATGTGCGAAATGAATATATCTTACAAGTAAGTGGTACGGTCTTAGAACGAAAAGACAAGAATCCAAAACTTGCGACTGGAGATATTGAAGTTAAAGTAAATGAGGTCAGCATCATCAATAGTGCCGAAACAACTCCTATCATCGTAGCCGATGATACAGATGCTTTGGAAGACACTCGTTTAAAGTATCGCTATTTAGATTTACGTCGTCCAATCATGCAAAACAAATTAATGATGCGTCATAAGATTACCCACAGCATGCGTGAATATTTAGATAGCAAAGATTTCATTGAGATTGAAACACCAATGTTGGGAAGAAGTACACCAGAAGGTGCTCGTGATTATTTGGTACCAAGTCGTGTGCATCCGGGAAGTTTTTATGCACTCCCACAATCTCCGCAGCTCTATAAGCAATTATTGATGGTATCAGGCTTTGAACGTTATTATCAGTTTGCCAGATGCTTCCGTGATGAAGATTTACGAGCAGACCGTCAAACAGATTTTACACAAGTTGACTTAGAAACCAGTTTTTTAAGCGATGTGGAAATTCAGACGATGATGGAAGAAATGCTGCAAAAGCTGATGAAAGATGTAAAAGGCATGGATATCAGCATTCCATTCCCAAGATTAACATGGGAAGAAGCCATGAATCGTTATGGTAGTGATAAGCCAGATAACCGCTTTGCCATGGAATTGCAGGATATCACAGAGCTGTTCATTAATTGTGGCTTTAAAGTATTCCAGGATTGTATTGCAAATGCCGGCAGCATCAAAGCGGTAGTTGTCCCTGATAAAGCAAGCATGACGCGTAAAGAGATTGATAAGATTACCGAACTTGCGAAAAAGAATGGCGCAAAAGGCTTAGTAACTTTGAAATATCTCAATGGTGAAGTGAGTGGCCCTATCGTTAAGTTCTTATCTGAAGATGAAATTCATGCTTTGATTGAGCGATTAACCTTGAAAGAAAATGATTTAGTGTTGATTGTTTCAGATAAATGGAGAATTACATGTGAAGTCTTAGGTGCTTTACGTAATCATTTTGGATCCCTATTAGGGTTAAAGAAAAAAGATGAATTCTCTTACTTATGGGTTACCGATTTCCCAATGTTTGAGTACAGCGAAGAAGATGGACGTTGGTATGCAATGCATCATCCATTCACACGTCCACGTGATGAGGATATGCAATACATTGATACCGATCCAGGTAAAGTCCATGCGATTGCCTATGATGTTGTGTTAAATGGCTATGAATTAGGTGGAGGTTCTTTACGAATCTATGATGGAGCTATGCAGGATAAAATGTTTGAGGTACTTGGCTTTACAGAAGAAAAGATTCAAGAGAACTTTGGATGGTTCGTTGATGCATTAAAATATGGAACACCTCCACATGGTGGATTGGCATTTGGACTTGATCGTATCGCAATGATCTTATCTGAGAGCGACTCTATCCGTGATGTTATAGCATTCCCTAAAAATGCAAACGCAAAATGTCCAATGAGTGATGCACCTACACCAGTCGATGAAGAACAGTTGCAGGAGTTGCATATTACCATTACTGAAAAAGAGTAATAGAAGCGGATTAGGTAGTTTTAACTTATATAAGGAACAAACAACATGGATAAAATCGTGTGTAGTGACCTTAAAAAGTAGGACACATTACATGAAACTGTATTTCATAAGGATTGTTGTCTATATGCAAATAGACGCAATCCTTTTCTTTATGCAGTACTTTCCGTTATTATAGTATGCAATAGCTTCTATTATTACTGGTTAAATCGTTAAAGTTTTTTGAATGTTTGTTAGCTTTACTTAAACTAGATTAGGGTAATTACTCAAACAAGAATACACACATTCAGTTGCATTTAATGACTTTTCTGTTATAGTTTTAAATAAGAAAAAAGGCGGAGAGTTATCATGCATACAGAATCGGTAATAAAAATGTTAATTGCCTCTTTAACAAAAGGCATACGCGGAAAACTCATTTTCCTCTTATTTATCACTATCATTGTGCAATCGCAGAATGTGTTAATATCTTATGTAATGGGAATTATTGTTGATGGTTTGACATCTATGAAGTTCTCATGGGTATTACAAGTATTAGTCTTTGTGTGTATCCTAATCATTGCGATCACTGCACTTTCTACCCTACAAGCATATATCTCAAGCCACTTACAGTTTTCTTATCAACACAAGCTAAAAGAGCTTATCTATGAACATTTGTTTCGGGTAAAACTGAGTTCTCTAACAGAATCTGTTAGTGCCATCTGCGAGAAGATAGATACGGATACTTTAACTTGTGCTAACTACGTTATGGAAGATAAGCTACAAGTATATATTGACGCTGTTTTAGCATTTTTGATTACGGGTATTCTGTTTTTTGTAGATTGGCAAATTTGTCTTTTGGTACTACTGCTTGCAATTTTTAATATTGGTATATACATGATTAGCTATCAGAAGATGTTTCGCATCCACAAAGCTGAGAAGGATGCACAAACGGCGTCTTTCTCACGTGAAGTGATGTGGATGGGGCGGGGGAAACTTGTGCGATTAGAACATCTTTATGCTAACGTAAAAAAAGATATACATGCAATTTATACGACATGTGAAAAAGCAATGAAACATAGTTTGAATGTTTCATCCGCTTATAATTTCATATGTTCCATGATATCCAGCTTATCCTTAATTTTAATCATCTATCTTTCATTAAAGCGAATACAAGTTGGCGAAATTACCGTTGGTGAATTTGTTGTGGCATTTAATTTTTTCAATATGTTGGTTACGTATATATCCTCTATTTTAAATTTTGGATCGAAAAAACAGGAAATGCATATTGCGATAACGCGCTTAGATACTCTTATGGATTTAGAAGAGGAGTCTGAGGAGGGTATCAGATTAGATAGCGTTCATGATATTACCATAAAAAATTTAACCATATTCTATGGGGATAAGAAGATTGTAAAACATCTGACTTGTAAATTTAAGCAAGGAAATAGCTATGTAATCAAAGGAGCAAATGGTGCCGGTAAAAGTTCTCTTTTAGATGTATTGAGTGGCTTTCAAGCATATGAAGCAGAGGCTTTTCTAATCAATGATATTCCTTTTTCAGAACTGCAAGTATATCATTATCGAAAAAATTGTATCTCCTATGCACTTCAACAGCCATATGTTATACAGGACACCGTATTGAATAACATCAATTTTGGACAGTCTCGAAATACTACGATGCTCTTTCGTTTAGATAGTCTTAACAACCGCGATATTCATGAAGATAACATCTCCCAAGGAGAAAAGCGTAAAATTGTTTTAAATAGAGCTTTTGTTAAAGATGTTTCACTTTATTTATTAGATGAACCTGAGTCTTTTTTAGATGCTGACGCGAAAAAGAAAGTAATCGATTTTCTTATGATGAAGAAGAGTGATCGTATGATCATTATTGTATCTCATGATAAAGATATCATACAATGCGCTGATGAAGTTATTGATCTAGAAGAATCAAGATAATGGAAAATCTTAACACTTAGAAAATGTTTACTAAACAATTAAGTTTTTTGTTATATGCACCTGTGTTATCCTGTGTTATAGTGAAATAGAAAAAGCAGATGGAGGATTGTTTATGGAATATAAGTGTTTTTATGAATCTGCCATGGGAAGAATTGTTCTAACGAGTGATGGAGAAAACTTAACAGGTTTATGGTTTACTACTTCAAGATTTAGCGAGTTATGTGAAATAGAAAAAGAGCAATTCCATGAAGAACTGCCCGTTTTTCATAAGACACGTAGGTGGTTAGATGCTTATTTTAAAGGTCAAAATCCTAAAATCGATATACCTATGCGATTGAGTGGAAGTGCTTTTTGCTTACGGGTGTGGGAGATTTTAAAAACCATTCCCTATGGACAAACCATAACGTATGGAGATATAGCAAAGCAAATAGCAGCAGAACAAGGGAAAGCGAAAATGTCAGCCCAAGCGGTTGGTTATGCGGTTGGTCATAATCCAATTTCTATCATTATCCCTTGTCATCGCGTCGTAGGCGCAAAAGGAAATCTTACAGGATATGGTGGGGGATTAGATAAGAAAATACAGCTTCTTACATTAGAAAACGTAGCGATGGATGCCTTTTACCGACCAAAGAAGGGAACGGCATTATAAGTTAGTGTTCTTGTAATTGATGCATTAGACATTCGATAGGTTGCTTATCCTCACGAAAGCCTTTAAATACTGGCTGACGCATACCTCCGCTTTGTGTGTATTCCATAAATTTCACAGTGCCACATAAAAACGGCGATATCCAAGTGGCGTCCTCATTGCCATCTGGCAGGACAGAAAAAGGGCAAGGAATCGTGTCTTTGATATGGGCAAATAAATAATCTTTGGATACACCCATGGTAACATGCCCACAATATTGCAGTTTTTGGTTATCATAAGCAGCTAGCACTAAGGAGAGCATGGCATGTTCTTTGGGAATATAACCAACAACAGCAAAATCGGCTTCCAATAGATGTTTGCATTTGATCCATTCTTTTGTGCGCTTGCTTGGTTGATACAGACTTTCTTTACGCTTTGCGACGATTCCTTCCAGTTGTTGTTGCTTCGTTAAAGCAAACAAAGCTTTTCCTTCTTGTTCAATGTAACGAGAGATATTACAGATAGGGGATTCTTTAATGTTCTTTTCAAGCAATTTTTTTCGTTCCATCAAAGGCTTTTGACAAAGATCTTCACCATCAAGATTTAAAATATCAAAAGCAGTGAAGACAGCAGGAAACTTTTTACTATGTTGACGTATACGAAAAGGATCACTTGTAAGAGTTCTTCTTTGAATGGCGAAAAAATCACTTTTTCCATCTTGAAAAACATGCAATTCTCCATCGATCACACAAGGCTTCTTTGCTTGTTTATATAAACTTTTTAGTTCAGGAAACTTAGAATTTAATTTTAGATGACGTTTATTGATAAGTTCTACATGATCTTTATAAAGATAAGCTAAACAACGAACACCATCCATTTTAATCTCGTAAATATATGCATCATCGTCAAATGGAGGCTGTTCTGTTCCGATTAACATGGGATCGTATAAGGGAAATTGCATTAGTGACGCACCCGTTTCCGCTTGGTTTTCGGCTTCGTGGCTTCAATGGATTGTTTTAAGGCTTCCATAAGATCAATTGGAGTTTTATGATCTTCCTTACGATCGCTGCTGTGCAATATTTGATGACCATCGATCTTTTCTTCAATTGCATTGCGTAAGCGCTCTTGAAATTCATCATGATATGTTTCTGGTTCAAATGGTTTGCTCATGGATGTTATCAATTGTTTTGCCATGTTCAACTCAGCTTTATCAATATCCGGGTGCAGAATGGTTTTGGGATTCTCGACTAATTCTTCTTCATAGAAAAGGGTCTTGACGATAATTTCTTCATCGCTTGGGCAAAGAGCCAGCAGCGTTTCTTTAGTGCCAATAACCGTTTTAGCAACTGCAACAACATTTTCTTCCTGCATGGCTTTACGTAGCAATTCATATGCTTTTTCGGCATGTTTCTCAGGAACGGCATAATAATTCTTTTCATAATATAAATCATTGATATTGGCTAAAGAAGTGAAATGTTGAATCTGGATCGTACGATCTTTTTCAACTTTTAACTTTTCAATCTCATCGTTCGTCATGATGACATATTTATCCTTTTCATATTGATAGCCTTTTACAATATCTTCACTTTTTAATTCTTTGTCACAATTAGGACAATATTTTTTATATTTTACGCGTTCATGGGTATCTTTACAAAGTTGATTAAAGGATATAGCTGTATCCTGTGTTGTTCGATACAGTTGTATAGGGATATGAACAAGTCCAAAAGATATAGCTCCTTTATGTGCAACAGCCATGGTATCACCTCAAGGCTATTATGGCTGTTTCGGATAGTATCATTCTTATCATTATGAAATATACTTTGGTAAACTATTGTATATGATATGATTAGAAGCGTTAAAGAGGATTCTAAAGTATCCAATTTAATGGAACGCCTAAAAAAATAAAGTCAAGAGTATTATTTCAAAAGTTATCTGCTATACTATATGTGTCCGGAGGGTATAAATTTTTCCTACGCTTAGAGATAAGGGAGATCGGATGTTGTTAGATGGTGTTGAATACCTGCTACGTGTAGGGATCCTAATGTCTAACGCAGATCACCCACCTGTATATACAGGGAAAGATCTCTCCCTTCGGACGTATATGAGAAATTGACAGATGAGCAATCATCTGTTTTTCTTTTCGCTTTATTTCATGCTATACTAATTGTAAGAATAAAGGAGAAGATAATTATGGATGCAAAAGAACGTTTTATAAGCTTATATCAAGAACATATTCATCGTGACGGAAGTGATAAGCTATTAGAGTATTTATTACATCATAGTGATTTTTTTACAGCTCCTGCCAGCACTAGATTTCATGGCTCTCATGCGCAAGGATTAGTTGAACATTGCTTGAATGTATATGATTGCTTAAAAGATTACTTAGCTAGATCACGCAGTAAAGAAGTCTATCACATGGAGTATAATGAAGAGACAATTGCAATTGTTGCATTATTGCATGATATCTGCAAAGTGAATTGTTATAAAGAAAGTACACGGAATGTTAAAGTAAATGGAGCATGGACACAAGTTCCATATTATGAATTTGATGATCAGCTGCCGTATGGACACGGTGAAAAAAGTGTATATATCATTACAGGTTTTATGCGATTAAGCAGGGAAGAAGCCTTTGCCATTCGTTATCATATGGGATTTAGTGGAAATGATGATGCACGTGGTGTAGGTTACTCCTTTGAACATTTCCCTTTGTCGTTTGCTTTAAGCACTGCGGATATGGAGGCTACTTATTTCTTAGAAAGTGAAACGGTATAAGTTATCAAAATATGTAAGATTGTTTTGCGTAGGGCAAGTAACATTATAGTATATATAAAAAGACGATTAGAAAAGGTTCTGTGAAATTCTCCAGGACAATGCGTGATCGTCTTTTATTTTGCATATTTGGCAATAATTTCTTGGAAGGTTGTTGTATGATGCAGCAATGCTTCTTTTTCATCATCGCTAATTTTTAGCTTGCGCAGCATCGCTGGGTTTTCTTGGGGATGATAACAGAGAAAAGTTTTATGGCCTCGTTGTAATAGGGGGTTATCCTGCTCTTGCAGTAATACGATTGGTTTGCGGGCTTCTTCTTTTATGCGTTTGTGATCATCTTCGCGTTTCCATAAACATAACTGCTCTTCATTATACAGCATACGGATAAAATTTTTCTTAGCCATCGGGTATTGTTCATAAAAATGATTTAACATATCTTTCATCGCCTGACGTTCCGTGTAACCATCATTGGGGCAGGTACTTTTTACAAAGGGAATATCGTTTAACATTTGGGCATTCAAAATATCATTTTCATGCGCATAGATCAGCGGACGGATAAAGGTGATATCATCATTTGATAAATGCATTTTAGGCAAGAAGGTGGCTAGTTTACCGCCATGAATTGCATTCATTAATAAGGTTTCTATAGCATCATCACTGTGATGACCAAAGGCAACTTTATTACAATGTAGATCTTTTGCGGCTTGGTTAACGGTAGCTTTTTTGAACTTGGAGCATAAACTGCAGCGGATACGACCATTTTTATCTAAATTACGTTTTAATATTTCATAAACCTTGGAATCAATCTGATGGAATTCAATACCAAGGCGCTCACAAAATTGTGTCACTTCTTGAAATTCCATGTTAGGAAAGCCGAGTTTAATATGGATACCGACAACTTCAAATCGACGATCGCAAAATTTTGCATACATATGTAATGCAGTTAATAATACCATGCTGTCTTTTCCGCCACTCACTCCAACGCCAATACGATCACCATCTTGTATTAAGCCATAGTCCTGATCCGCTTTACGAATATCCCCAAGTATCTTATGTAATTTCATCCTTATCACGCTCTTTCTCAAATCTGTATCATTATACATGATTTTTTCGCTCTTTCACAGGCTAACCACAAGAAATTCTTGATTTTTATGTTATAATGATACACGGTGATGACATGGATGGTATTTTATTGATAAATAAAGAAGCAGGGATGACTTCTCACGATGTGGTTGCACAGTTGAGAAAGATCCTTCATATAAAGAAAATCGGTCACAGTGGTACATTAGACCCTAATGCGACCGGTGTCTTGCTCGTGTTGGTTGGCAGAGCTTGTAAAGTATTACCGTTTTTAGCAGATACGGATAAAGAATATATCGCAAGCATGGAATTGGGCAAGAAAACCATTAGTGATGATATTTGGGAAGAGGTTTTGGATGAAAAACCGGTTATACCAATTAAAGATTTGCAAAAAGAACTTGATAAATTTCGCGGTGTGATTGAACAGGTCCCTCCAATGATTTCAAGTATTAAAGTTAATGGAAAAAAGCTTTATGAATATGCTCGTAATCATGAGCATGTGATACGCCCGGTAAGAAGCGTGGAAATTTATGATATTCAAGCACTTGATGAGGCAAAACTACAATTTAGGGTAAGTTGTAGCAGTGGCACGTATGTACGTTCATTGTGCCATGATATTGCCGAAAACACAGGAAACTATGGATGTATGTCTTCTTTGATCCGCACGCGTGTTGGGCGATTTAGCATACAGGATTGTGTGACGTTAGATGATGTGAAAAAAGGCGAGTTTATCTTACACCCTATAAAGGACGTGTTGGATCATTACACAAGTGTTCCTTATACACCAATTTCAGATATTTATAATGGAAAACATATACGTTTACAATGTGAGGATAATCGCTTGGCAATTTTAGATAAAGGTGATGTCATAGCTTTATATGAACGTGATCATGGCGATGTCTTTCGTTGTATTCGCGGATTGTGGTAGGTGAAATTATGGAAATATTACGATTTAATATACATACACCCATAGAATGCCGGGAACGTATAACGGCTTGTATCGGGTATTTTGACGGTTTACATCTAGGTCACCAACAGTTGGTAAAACGGGTGCTGGAAATAGCTGAAAAAACCCATACCATTCCAGCGCTGATTACCTTTGATCCAGATCCCTGGGTCGTATTGAAAAAATTGCACAATATTCCCCATATTACACCGATGAATCATCGACAAGATATTGGCGCAAAACTGGGGATCCAGAAATGGATCATACTTGATTTTCAAAAGGATATGGCGCAACTTAGCTATGAACAATTTCATGAGCTTGTCTTAAAACCATTGCATATTGAAACATTAGTATGTGGTTATGATTTTCATTACGCCAATCGTGGAGAAGGCAGTGTAAAAACGTTACAGGCTCAGCATTTTTTTAAAGTAGAGGTCGTTGAAGAAATCGCCAGTGCCAATGAGAAAATTAGTTCAACTCGTATAGAACAATCCATAAAACGTGGTGAAATGGAAGAAACGGCAGATATTATGGGGCGCTTTTATGAAATGCGAGGTATTGTGAAAAGTGGTAATCGAGTTGGACGCAAGTATGGTTTTCCTACAGCGAATCTTAAAACACAGGGTGAATATATCATGCCAAAGCAGGGTGTTTATATTGGAAGTGTGTTTGTATTAGATACCTGGTGGATGGCGATTATTAATGTCGGACATAATCCAAGCTTTAATTATCAGCAAAACACATCGATTGAAGCATATTTACTTGATTTTGATAAAATGATTTATGATAAAACGGTTACATTCAGATTTCATCGTTTTTTACGCGAAGAGCAGAAATTTGCCGGCATGCAGGAGTTAAAAGAGCAGTTGCTCAAAGACTGTGATCGTGCCAGAAACTATTTTAGGCAAAGAAAGGAAGGATAGCATGCGTTTAAAGCTATTTGATACAATTGATGAGGCATTAGCGTTGCTAGAAGAAAATAATGCATTTTATCATGAAGTGGAAAAAGATATTCGTAAAGCGCTAAAAGACTTATTTGCTAATAAAACCGAGATGATCGTTGATGTGAATTCGCGCGTCAAAAGCAAAGAAAGTCTACGAGAAAAGATTATCCGCAATCGGTTTTATGTGGACTATCAAAATGCGCAAGATATTTTGGACAATCTAAGCGATTTGATTGGTTTTATTATTGAATGTCGTTTCATTGAGGATGAATATAAAGTATTAAATATCATTCGCGAACGTATGAATGTTCGTAATGAAGATGATGGGTATTATTGCAATGAGGCGCATCCACTATTTTATTTGGATTGTGCTTCCCGCCAACCACAAATTCAAAAAAATGGATTTGCCATCTATCGCATTGACGGTTACTATCTCAAAAATGGTGTGAAGGTGAATATGGAATTGCAGATAAAAGCACTGGTACATTCCTTTTGGGGAGAAATTGAGCATAAATTGGTTTATAAGAACACCAATTATTATGTGTACGATGATTTTATGAAAGATTTATTGGCCAGTATCAAAGCCAACCTGACAATAACCGATCGCCAGCTTAACATTATTTATGATCAGATGCAGTCAACATCCTTAGGAGATGCCAATATTACCGAATCAAGTTTTGAAAAACAAATCAGTAAGGCAATTAATGATTTATTCGCGACGAAAATGAATGAATCTATTGGTTTTACTATGAATCTAAAGAACACTTCAACGATTTTAGGTCATTATATCTTCATTAAGGATATTCGCTATGATGGAGGAAATAATGACCGTATTGCGACTTTGTTTCGGACGTTTAAGAAATTGAACTCCATACATATGGACTTTGAAAATGAAATTGTGATGGAGGAAGGTTTTTATTCACAAGATGTTTTTGTTCATATCTTAGGGACCTATTTACTCTCCATCATTAATGAAGACTATGATTGGTTTGTCTTCTTTAATATGTTATTTGCCATTGAACCAGGGAATAATATGGAAGACTTCAGTTTGTTCTTAACGGTAATTCGCAATTATTTGGTAGACAATTACTGGCTAAACACAAGCTTTGTACGTCTGCCGATGGATCAGAGTGATTTATTACATGATGAGTGTTCGCGAATGTTGGCGAATTCACTTTGTGAAATAGGAACGATCAAGATTATTCACGATGATAAGATGATCGCCATAAATAAGGCTTTTGTGAAGTTTATTGAAGAATTGGAAAAACGCGTCATCAGTTATTCTGATTTTATGCAGTATAAGGAAGCGTATTATGATGAATGGATGACACGTATGCGCAAGATTTTCAGTTGAGCCTATCTTTTTGAAACCTAATAGACATATTAAGATGCCCTTTTGCATAGTAGTGTAGTAGCAAGGAGGGCATTTTCTATGAATAAACAGGCACTTGCATTTCTGACCATGTTTTCATTAATTTTGATGTTAAGTGTATACTATGTCACGCTGCCAAGTGATACAACAGCAGTGATGAAGGAGAATACGCCACAAGAAGAAACTGGCGATTCTAACAGTAAAGACAAGATAGAAAATAAAGAGACGAAAACAGGGAAACAGGAAGAAAGCAAGGATACATCCAAAGTGAATGAGGCAGCGAAACTGCAGGAAGAAATTGACAAGAAAAAAGATAGTGAAATTAACAAAAACAGTTCGGTTCTATCAAAAGGTGATGCAGATGAAACAGCGAAAAAGCAGGCATTGACAACGATGGAAGAATTAAAAGATGACAAAGAAATGCAACAGAAAGTTGCACAGGCATTAAGTAAAGAAAAATTGAATGTAGCAGTTGAAATTAAGGATAATACATGTATCGTGAATGTATTTGATAAAAAAGATGAAAAAAAATTAGCAAATGAAATCATGAAAACCGTCAGTGAAGTAACAAATCAGAAATATTTCATTGAAGTCACTTTCAAATAGGAATGGTTTTTGTTATAATAGTTCCAGAGGGTGATAACTATGGCACAAGAATACATTGCTTTGAAGGAAAACAATAACGATGGTATTATCGCATTGAGCAAATCAGCTTTTCAGACGATTGCCAAGATTGTTATTGAAGAAGACGAAAATCTTAAGCTCGCAGAAACAAGTACACCATTTAAATATCCGCTTGTTTGTAAAATTGCGAACGATCAGCTGATTTTAACGATGGATGTAAAAGTGAAATACAGCGTGAATGTAAACGATGTATGCAGTAAACTGCAGGGTAAGATCTTTGAAAATATAGAACACATGACGGGCTTTCAGCCTGACCAGATTGATATTCGCGTCAGTGGCTTTATGTTTTAGAGAAATCCGCATGGATTTCTTTTTTTTGAGTTGGAGGTGAAGATATGGCGGTTAGCTTAGAGGATTGTTTGGTGATCGGAATCAGTTCAAGAGCTCTTTTTGATCTAGATGAAGAAAATCGCATTTATGAAGAAGAAGGTTTAAAAGCATATGCGGACTATCAGATTGCTCATGAAGATACGATCTTAAAGCCGGGAAGTGGTTTTGCATTAGTAAAAGCTTTATTAAAATTGAATAGTAGATTTGATAAACGTAAGGTAGAAGTGTTGATCATGTCGCGAAATTCAGCAGATACTTCTTTGCGCATTTTCAACAGTATAGCGCATTATCAGTTGGATATCAGCCGCGCTGTATTGAGTGGAGGTGCTGCTTTATCTCCTTATCTTTCTAGTTTTGGGGTTGATTTATTTCTAAGTGCCAATGAAGAAGATGTCAAAGCAGCCATCCAAGCTGGTTTTGCGGCTGGACGTATTTATACCAACGCTATTCAGGACTTTGATCCGATGCAAGAGATTGAGCAAATACGAATTGCATTTGATGGGGATGCTGTTTTGTTTAGCGATGAGGCAGAGCGCATCTTTCAGGAAAAAGGCTTGGCAGCCTTTGTGGAAAATGAGCAAAAAAAAGCTCTTCAACAATTGCCGGCTGGACCATTTGCGCGTTTTTTAAAAACCATCAGCGATTTACAGAATCATATGGATAGTACACAATCTCCCATTCGCACGGCTTTGGTAACTGCTCGCAACGCTCCAGCTCATGAACGTGTCATACGGACCTTACGGGCTTGGGATGTACGTATTGATGAGGCATTTTTCCTAGGTGGAATAACCAAAAAAGATGTTTTAAAGGCATTTGCGCCCCATATCTTTTTCGATGATCAGAAAGTGCATGCCGATGTGGCATCTCAAGTGGTACCTAGTGCACAGGTTCCATGGAAGGAATAAGAAAACTTGCATGTTTCAATCAAATACATAGTGGTTTTACATCATTTTATGATAAAATAAAAAAGAATATACAGGAGGATCAGAATATGGCAGTAAGCAGACATGAATTAAGAGAGAAGGCAATGACTTGCCTGTATCAGCATTTTCTTCTCAATAAAGATATTAAAGAAACAGTTTTTGAAAACAATGACAGTAATGAAATAGATCCATTTCTATATACAGTAACCATTGATGCCATAAAATATGAAGAGGATTATATTCAGATGATCAATGAAGCCTTGCGTGAAGATTGGACATTTGAGCGTTTGGGTTATGTAGAAAAAGCAATATTGATCATGGCAGCCTGTGAATTGGATATGGAGATCGCTCCTAAACCAATCGTAATTAATGAGGCAGTGACATTAGCAAAAAAATATTGTGATGAGGAAACATATAAACTCATCAATGGGGTTTTAGATCGTTTATGAAACTACCCCTTCTTAGTGTTTATGATCTTGTCCATTATCTGAAACAGACACTTGATCATGATCCTAATCTGCAAACGTTACTGATTCAAGGCGAAATTTCCAATTTTACCAATCATCGTAGCGGTCATTGGTATTTTACGCTGAAAGATAAAAAGGCTAAAATCAGTTGTGTGATGTTTTCTTCGTATGCTAGTCGCTGTTCTATTTTATTAAAAGAAGGTATGAAGGTCATCGTCAGAGCGGAAGTTTCAATGTATGAGCCACAAGGCAGCTTACAGTTATATGTAACACATGTACAAGTGGATGGCTTAGGTGATTTGTACTTAAAGTTAGAAGCGGTGAAGAAGCAGATGGCGAAGGAAGGTTTATTTGCTTTGGAGCGTAAGAAAGCTTTGCCCTTATATCCCATGGATATAGCCGTAATCAGCGCAAAAAGCGGAGCAGCCGTGCAAGATGTTTTGACAACAATTGCACGACGTTGGCCGTTAGCAAATGTTCATGTTTATCCAAGTCTTGTGCAAGGAATCAATGCGGCAGATGATCTTATTCGTAATCTAAAAAAGGCTGATGAGATGGAACATGATGTGATTTTGTTGGTTCGTGGAGGCGGAGCAATTGAAGATCTTTGGTGTTTTAATGAAGAGCGTGTTGCACGTTGTATCAGTTCGATGAAAAGTGTTGTCGTGACTGGTGTAGGGCATGAAACAGATACGACATTAGTTGACTATGTGAGTGATGCCAGAGCGCCAACGCCCACGGCTGCTGCGGAATTGATAACACCTCAACGTGAAGAAATCCTTATGCAGCTTATGCATTTAAAAAGCAGGATGAAACAAATCATGAATCATCGTTTGCAAGAAGAAAAGGCTGTCCTTGAATCTTTAAAGCAACATCGTTATATGAGCGATCCCTTATCTTATATCCGTGAAAGTCAGATGAAATTAGCGATGCAAGCACGGGAAATGGGAATGATCGAACAGCGTCTGTTAAAACATCGTCATACAGTACAGGAATATGCAAATCGATTGGCACATCAATCGCAACAGATTGCACAGAAAAAACAAGCGGAAAAAGCAAAGGTTTGGATACAGCTTGCACATGCGCTACAAGAATATCAAAGGAAACAACAGACAACATTATATAAACAAATATCCTTACTAGATGCCTATAGTCCGCTGAATGTTTTAAAGCGTGGTTATGCGATTGCTGAAACTAAAGATACATTGATTAAATCTATTGATGATGTTCAAGAAGAAAGTCTTATGCGCATACGTCTTGTGGATGGCTTTCTGCATGCTTGTGTAAAGAAAAAGGAGAGATTATAATGGAAGAAAAACAATCATTTAAAAATTCCATGGCGCGATTAGAAGAAATTGTATCATTATTAGAACGAAATGAAATAGAATTAGAAGAAGCCATCAGCTTATTTGAAGAAGGGCTGAAGCTCGTAAATTCTTGTGATACGCAGTTAAAAACCTTTGAAAATAAAGTGGCTCAGCTTTTAGCTGCTTATCAGGAGGATGCAGGTGATGAATAACTTTGAAACATATTTGCAGCATATATGTGATGCTTTGCAAGATTCCAAAGTAAAAGATGCCATGCAGTATTCTTTAATGGCAGGAGGTAAAAGAATACGTCCGCAAATTTTACTGGCAGCTTTGCAATGTTATGGCATAGAAGAGCGTGTTGGATATCCTGTTGCTGCAGCTATTGAAATGATACATACCTATTCTTTAATTCATGATGATCTTCCGGCAATGGATGATGATACGCTGCGCCGTGGTAAACCGACTTGTCATGTGCAATTTGATGAAGCAACTGCCATTTTAGCAGGAGATGCTTTACTAACGCAGGCTTTTTTACTGGGAGCTATGGCAAGTGAGGATGCGATGGTGAATTGTGCTATCGTAAAAGCATTAAGCAGGTATGCTGGAGCAGATGGTATGGTACTTGGACAGATAAAAGATTTAGAAGGTGAAGTAAAGGAAGATCTTACCTTGGCGGAACTAAAAGATATTCATTATTATAAGACCGGACGTTTATTAACGCTTCCTTTGGTATGTGCGGCTTATCTAACACACCATGAAGAAGATATTCCTGCTTGGGAGCAAATCGGTAGTGATTTGGGCTTATCTTTTCAAATCCAAGATGATATTTTGGATGTTACGAGTACCGTTGAGGAATTGGGTAAAAATATCAACAGTGATGCGCAGAATAATAAACGCACCTATGTTTCTTTACTTGGTATTGAAGAAGCGCAAAAAGAGGCATCCTTCTATTATGAGCGGGCGCAGCAAAGACTGCATGAACTGTTTGATGATGCGCATGCCTTGGATGCCATCTTTGTGGCTTTAACAAAGCGTAAAAACTGATGAGGTGATCATGTGAATATATTTGATATTAAAAGTCCATCGGATATCAAGTCCTTATCCTATGCACAGTTGGAAGATCTTGCCCAACAAATTCGCATTTTTTTAATTGAGAGTATTGCGAAAACAGGAGGACATTTGTCAAGCAATTTAGGTGTCGTAGAATTGACACTAGCGATGCATTATGTCTTTGATACACCACAGGATAAGTTCATTTTTGATGTTGGGCATCAATCGTATGTACACAAAATATTAACTGGACGTGCGCCGCTGTTTACGCAACTGCGCCAATACAAAGGCATTGCCGGCTTTCAGAAACGCAAAGAGAGTGAGCATGATGCATGGGAAGCAGGGCATTCTTCTACTTCTTTATCTGCCGCTTTAGGGATGTGTGTGGCACGGGATCTGAATCATGCTTCCTATCAGGTTGTTCCTGTAATTGGTGATGGAGCTTTAACGGGTGGTATGGCCATGGAAGCATTAAATCAAATTGGCAGTGAACAGCGTAATATGGTCATTATTTTCAATGATAATAACATGTCAATCTCCAAAAATGTCGGTGCAATGGATGAAACCTTTACTCGGCTTCGTACAAGTAAGCCATATAATACTTTAAAAGAAGATTTAAAAGGTGCTTTATCAACCTCTAAAATGGGGAAAAGTGTTTTAGAATCCATGAAAAATATCAAAAATGCGGTAAAAGAAAATGTTGTGGATACTTCGATTTTCGGTGATTTTAATTTGGATTATATCGGTCCGGTAGATGGTCATGATATTCGTCGTTTGATCAAAGTGTTAGAAATAGCAAAGCGTCATGATGGCCCGATTGTCGTACACGTATTAACAAAAAAAGGAAAAGGGTATCCTTTTGCGGAAGAAGATAAAGAAGGAAAATGGCATGGTGTATCGCAGTTTGATCCTAAGACCGGTTGTTCCTTATCACGTATGCCAAATGGGCAAAAAAGCTGGAGTGAAGTCATATCCAGTACACTTTGTGATTTGGCAAAAGATAATAAAGATATCATAGCAATCACCCCTGCTATGAAAGGTGGCAGTAAGTTATCTGCTTTCTTTGAGCAATTTCCTACGCGTAGTTTTGATTGTGGTATAGCCGAGGAACATGCGATGACTTTTGCGGCAGGATTAGCTGCAAGTGGGAAACGTCCTTTTATCTCAGTATATTCTTCCTTTTTGCAGCGTGCCTATGATCAAATCAGTCATGATGTAGCTCGAATGGATCTGCCTGTTGTCATTGGCATTGATCGTTGTGGCTTAGTTGGCGAGGATGGTGAAACCCATCATGGTGTTTTTGATATTGCCATGTTGCGTCATATCCCGCATATGATCTTAGCACAACCAAAAGATGGCGATGAGGCACAACAACTTTTATACACAGCTTTTACGCAAGAACACCCTTTTGCATTACGCTATCCGCGTGGAAACACTCCCTTTCATAAGGTAGATACATATCATCCTGTGCGTATTGGCAGTTGGAGCATGCATAAGATTATGGAGACGAGTAAACTTTGTGTAATCACCTATGGAGATAATGTGGATAAAGTTATTTCTAAGGCGCGCATCAATGGACTAGCGATTACCGTTGTAAATGCACGATTCTTTAAACCTCTGGATGAAGAAATGCTGAATAGCATTTGTCAAATGGAAGAACCTGTCATCATCTATGAAACAGATATGTTAGCTGGTGGTTTAGGCAGTGCGATTTTAGAATATGCGAATGATCATGGCTACCAAAAACATTTTGTACGTATCGGTATTGATGATCATTTTGTAGAACACGGCAGTATACCGCAATTAAAGAAATTGGAACGTTTAGATATCAACACGCTTTGCGATATTATCGCAAGCTATTTGTAGAGGATGCCTATGCGATTAGATCAAAAAATCGTTGTCATGCGTAGAGATCTATCACGCTCTCGTGCACAAGATATGATCAAAGAAGGCCTTGTGCAGGTTAATGGACAAACCATCACCAAAAGTAGTTATGCTATAACAGAAGAGGATGAAATTGTCATTTTCGAAGCAGATATGGTATTTGCCAGTAGAGCTGGTTTTAAACTATATGATGTCATAGATGATTTTCAGTTACAACTAAAAGATCGTGTGTGTTTGGATGTGGGTGCCAGCACGGGAGGATTTAGTGATGTCTGTCTTCAACAAGGTGCTCAAAAGGTATATGCTGTTGATGTAGGAAAAGATCAATTGATTGAGCGATTGCGTAAGGATAAACGCGTCGTAAATATGGAAAATTGCAATTGTCGCTATTTGCGCAAGGATATGTTTGATGATGCAATTACCTTTGCTTGTATGGATGTCTCTTTTATTTCCGCAAAACTCATTTTACCAGCAGTATTCTCGGTGATGAGTAAGAAAGAACTTGTTGTTTTGATTAAACCGCAATTTGAGGCAGGGAAAGCTTACGTTGGAAAACATGGCATTGTTAAAGATGCCAAGGTGCACATGCGCGTGTTGCAAGAGATGGTTGACTTTGTAAAAGAACAAGGACTTTATGTTCATCATTTACAAGAAAGCAGCATCTTAGGAAGAGATGGCAACCGTGAATTTGTCATGCACATTTGTGATACCTACAAGCAGCAGCTATTTGATTATCATACAATCGTCATGAACCATAAGAAAACGAGGTGATTCTATGCTGACACAAATTTATGTCAAAGATTTTATTTTGCTGGATCATGTGAATTTAACATTGGAAGACCATATGTCTGCTTTTACTGGTGAAACAGGAGCAGGTAAATCGCTGTTGATGGATGCCATAGGAATCTTAAAAGGAGATCGCATCAGTGCCAGTATGGTAAAAGATGGTAAAGATAAAGCAATTATCGAAGGAGTCTTTCAAGTGCCTTCTCACCACGCTGTAAGAAGCTTATTAGATGAAGCGGGATATACTTTGGAAGATGATTTGCTCATCGTAACGCGTGAATTTAGTAAAGAAGGCAAAAGTGTCGCACGTATTAACCAAAGAACAACAACGATTGCCTTTTTAAAAGAAGTTATGGCAGCTCTAGTTGATTTACATTCCCAACATGATACACAATATTTATTGAATCCCAAATATCATCTATCTTTACTGGATCGTTTTCTGCAACAAGATGCATTACGCGAGGATGTTCGTGATACCTATCGTGTTTTTAAGAAATGTGATGATGAGCTTTCACAACTGCTGCATGCAGATTACAGTGAAGATGATTTAGAATTTCTCACATTTCAGTTAAATGAAATTGATGAAGCAATGCTGAAAGAAAATGAATTAGATGAATTAGAAGAAGAATTGCGTCATATGATGGGTTATGAAAAGGTCAGTGCCGGTTTACATGCCGCAATTCAATTATTGGATGAAGAAGAGGGTGGATTGCCTATTATCTATGAAGCGGCTCATCAATTAAGTGGATTGCATTATGATGAGACACTGGATACATATGCACAGAAGTTAAATGATGCTTATTATGTGATGCAAGATCTTACTGAAGAAATCAAAGAATATGTACAAAGCCTAGAATTTGATGAAGAACATTTCCATGAATTGCAGGATCGTATTTCTTACATACATAAAATTTTTCGTAAATATGGAGGAAGCTATGATGCTGTTTGTGAAAAACGCGATGAGCTAGATCGTACCATTGATGGTATCTTACATCGTCAAGATGCTATCACAAAATTGGAAAAAGCCCGACAGAAAGCTTATGCGGCATATGAGACGCAAGCAAAACAACTGCATACGTTGCGCATGGCGAAAGCAAAAGAATTGGAAGAACTTGTTGTTACACAGTTGCGTGATCTAGAATTGCCCAATGCACGTTTTCATGTTTCAATTGAAACATTTGCAGGCAATGCCACCGGGATGGATAAGGTGGAATTTTTAATATCGATGAATGCTGGAGAACGCTTAAAAAGTCTTTCAGCAACGGCTTCCGGTGGTGAATTATCGCGTTTTATGCTTGGCATGAAGACGGTATTCACACGTTTGCAAGGTATTGAGACTGTTATTTTTGATGAGATAGATACTGGTGTCAGTGGCAATGTTGCCTTTGCTATTGGTAAAAAGATGCAGGAGCTGGCAAAAGATGTTCAGGTTTTCTGCGTAACACATCTGGCTCCAGTAGCAGCTTGTGCGGACCATCATTATGTAGTAGAAAAGTTACAGGAAAATGATCATGTCAAAACACAGATCCATGTATTAGATGAACAAGAGCGTATCATTCAACTTGCTAGTATATCTAGTGCATCACAAAGTGTTTCTGCGCATGCCATGGCAAAAGAATTATTAGAAAAAGCGCGAAGAGATTAATGATTTTCTTTGACTTGTTTCACTTGACACAGGACAAACTAGCCCTGGGAGGTGATACTTTGTCAAAGAAATTTTTAATTTTACTAAGCTGTTTCATTTGCCTATTCATTCATCCTTCAATGATCTGTGCCAATGAAGGTATTTATTTAGGCGGAGATAGCGTTGGTATTGAAGTTTCTTATGATGGTGTACTCATCAGTGGGACGTATCACTTTACGATACAAAATAAAACGTATACACCGGAAACCTATATTCAGAAAAAAGATATCATAAAAAAAATCAATGGCGTCACGGTAACAAGCATTGCTGATATGCAAAGGGAACTGTTGACCTATCAAAGAACACAATCAAAAGATAGTATTCCTATCACTGTTCTTAGAAAGAATCAGCTCATAGAAACATCATTGTTTAATGTGTATGATGAAACAGACAAGGTATATAAGTGTGGTTTATATGTAAAAGATAAAATTGTCGGTGTTGGTACCTTGACCTATTATGATCCTAGCAATCATACTTATGGAGCACTTGGGCATGAAATTATGGATACGGATTTGCAGGAGATAGCGGATATTCAAGCAGGAAGTATTTATCCGGCGAATGTATCATCTATTCAAAAAGCACAGCAAAATCATGCCGGAGAAAAACGCGCCACCATTGATTTTACTAGAGTCTTGGGAACGATTCGGGAAAATACGCGTATTGGTATTTATGGAACCTATGTACAATTGGGAAGGAATGCGCCTCTCATGGAATGGGCAGATGCGCAAAGTGTACACAAAGGGAAAGCCCAGTTGTATACGGTTTTACATGGTGACGAAGTACAAGCTTTTTCCATCAATATCACCAAGATTCATCATCAGCACATCGGTGATGTAAAAGGTATAGAATTTATTGTTGACGATCCTGTATTATTAGCACAGACAAATGGTATTATTCAAGGCATGAGTGGTTCACCTATCGTCCAAGATAACAAAATCATAGGAGCAGTTACACACGTTATTACGAATGATCCTATTCATGGATATGGTGTCTTTATCGAATGGATGTTATCTAATTCTAAGAAACTTGCGTAATTACGACATTATTCGACTTACACTTTGGTGTTATCACAGAAATGACGGCATAAAACGTCGTCATTTTTTCATAATTTGAAAAAATTTGTAAATTTCTTTACGGTGTTCGACAAATTCATTGTTATTTCTCATTTAGAATTCTTATAATTAATAGGGAAGGAGAGAAAGAAATATATGAACAACAAACTTAGCGTCTATCTTGTCGATGACAGTCTGGAAATGATTCACTCTATGAAAGCAGCATTCGCAAAGAGTGATGCATATCAGATCGTAGGCAGTGCCACCAATGGTGAACAATGTCTTGTAGAGCTTCATGGGAAACACATTGACATCCTCGTACTGGATCTGCTGATGCCAAAGAAGGATGGGATCAGTGTTCTGCAAGATTTAAAGAAAAACAACATTGAGGTAGCTCACATCATTACCACAACACCATTTGTGAATGATTTGATCGTATCACAAGTGCAGAATTTTCGGATCGACTACATACTCATGAAACCTTTTGAGATGGAGGAGCTTGTCGATAAGCTAAACTTCATCGTTGGCTTTACCAGTAAACAAAAGAAAGGCAATGGCTTGCGGGTGAATCTTGATGAAGATGAAAAGAAACGCCTTGCCAAATTAGAACTGGAAAGTGAGATTACGGAATTACTCCATGAGATCGGTATACCCGCACATATCAAAGGCTATATGTACTTACGAACAGCTATTTTAGAAACTTATCTAAATGTTGATTTCTTAGGTCAGATCACCAAAGTCTTATATCCGGAGATTGCTCGTAAATATGCAACGACCGCCTCACGTGTGGAAAGAGCCATTCGTCATGCGATAGAGGTAGCTTGGAATAGAGGGAATATTGATGCCATTGATGATATTTTTGGTTATACGATTTCTGCTAGTAAGGCAAAACCAACCAATTCGGAATTCATTGCGATGATTGCCGATAAATTACGTCTTGAGCATCGTTTAAAAAACAAAACAGCGATGATGCAAACTTATCGCTAGCTTTTCTTCCTGAAATCCTTTATAATGGTCAAGGTAAGCGGATGAATCATCATGTACATTTGATGTTTTATTAACCAAAATAAAGGATGTTGGATATGGCAGGAAGAGTTATATTTCATATTGATTTAAATGCGTTTTATGCAAGTGCGGAGGTTTTGAAGAATTCTGCGTTGGAGGGACAACCGGTTGCTGTAGCCGGATTGCATCGCAGAAGTGTTGTCAGTACGGCAAATTATGAAGCTCGTAAATGTGGAGTTCATAGTGCTATGCCATTATTGATGGCTTTAGAAAAATGTCCGCAGCTGGTAGTTGTACAAGGTGATTTTTCCTGGTATGAAGAATTAAGTAATCGTTTTTTCACCTATCTGCGTAAATTCACCCCTTGTATTGAACCGGCTAGTATCGATGAATGTTACATGGATGTTACTGATATCATAGGTAATTATAAACGACCGCTAGATTTGGCATGGATCATTCAGAAACGTGTCTATGAAGATTTGCGGTTACCATGCAGTATAGGAGTAGGACCAAATAAGTTTTTAGCAAAGATGGCGAGTGATATGCGAAAACCTATGGGAATCACGGTATTGCGAAAACAAGAAGTGCCATCTAAGTTATGGCCACTACCAATCACAGATATGTGGGGCATTGGTAAGAAAAGTGTGCCATTATTAGAAGAACGTGGAATTCATACCATTGGCGATTTGGCTGATCCATCAAATGAAACGATGCTAATGACACTGCTTGGCAAGCAGGGGTATATGGCCATTCAACATGCGCGTGGAAATGGCAGTAATCGTTTATCCTATAACACCAGTGTGCAATCCATTTCACAATCAACGACACTGGATCGTGATATCATAGAATACGATGAAGTAAAAACTGTTTTTCGCCGTTTAGCTCATTCTTTGAGTCAACGAGCAAAACAAGAAAAAATCAAAGGTTCTTTACTATCCATTTCTATTCGATATTATGATTTTACCAATGCTGTTCGCTCACAGTCTTTACAAGGCTATACGAATGAGGAAACCATTTTATTGGAAACAGCATTGCTATTGTTTGATCAAAATCACAACGGTAAAGAAATCCGTCATCTTGGAATCGGATTAGGATCGCTTTACAGTGAAGAAACCAGTGTTACACAAATTGACATGTTTCAAGAACCCGTAGAAGATACAAACGATGTTGCTATAGTGTTGAAACAGTTGAATAAGCAACTTCCTGGTGCAAATCTGATCAGTGCCGCGCAGCTTAAGAAAAAAATGTAGAAATATGACGAAGAAAAGAAGGGGTGAACTCTTCTTTTTTTTCATATGCTGAAGTGAGGTGAGCATATGAAAAAGAAACATCATTATCACGGCTTTTTAAAGAAATATCAAAATGTCTATTTGTATATTGCTATCTTGGTTGGTTGTGGACTATGCATGGGTATTATCTTATCGAATTACATAGATGTGAATGATATTCAAAATCTTTCTGCTTATTTAACGACCATTGATTCCAATGTCAATAAGTATGACTATTTTATATCACAATTCTTTTTGGGAATTCTTTTTATTTTATTTGTCTTTTTGTTGGGGACAAGCATTGCCGGCATCCCCATTATTAGTTTCGTTGTGTTTACCAAGGGATTACAAATCGGCTTCTCTTGTGCGCTCTTTGTGGCAACCTATCAGATGAAAGGAATTGTCGGCATTTTGTTGACACTCTTACCCCAGGTTGTGTTTGACCTACTTGCTACGTTTTTGATTTCTGCCAGTGCAATTCAATTGTCAATGTACATCGTTTATAGTTGCACAAACCGTGAACGCCTAGACTTTCGTAAATTATTTAATACCGTACTTAATGATATCTTTATTTGTTTTCTGATTATGCTAGTGGGGGCATATTTGAAATCAACGATTGTTATTGAATTCATTAAGCTGTTTAATTTAATGTGATTTTCCTGTATAATACTACATACAGGAAGTGAGAAGATGAACGATCATTATACGTATGATTATATACATGGTACAACTACTTATGTATATCAACGAAAAGACATGTTTCGCATAAATACTGATACCAGTCTTTTAGCCGCATTTATGCAGATAAAACAAGGAGAGCGCATCTTAGATATTGGAACGAACAATGGAGCTTTACTGGCAGTGGCTGCAACAAAGCAGCCCGCTTACCTATATGGTGTAGAAATTCAAGAAGCAGCATGCAAGTTGGCTGAACATAATTTAAAAGATTGTGGTGTGCCATTTACAATTTTAGCAGGCGATGCAGGTAACATGACGCTTCCTAAGGTAGATGTTGTGATATGCAATCCACCTTATTTTAAGGTCAATACGCATGCAAATCTCAATGAGAGTGATTATTTGCGTATTGCCCGTCACGAGTGTTACCTGCCTTTTCCTTTATTGTGTAAACAGGCAGCTTCCACGCTACAAGAAAAAGGCCGTTTTTATTTGGTACATCGTGCGGATCGGATTGGCGAATTGATGAAAGAATTGTTACAACATCGATTCGGTGTGCGTACCTTACAATTTGTTTATGATCAAAATAAAGAGGAAGCCATCACTGTTTTAATTGAGGCAATTAAAGATGGGGGGCATCATACACATGTATTACCACCAATCATGCTAAAGCGATGATGTAAAGTATCAATCGTAAGATTGTTCAATCTCAATACTATTTTAGATTGTCACGTATATATTTCTTTTTTACGGTTAAAAGATAGGATATTGAAGTGTTTCTGCATGTAGTAAGGATATAAGCCTATCCATACCAAAAAGATAAAAACTGTGCTATAATATCACATGGTGAGATTATGCAGATAACTGATGCGTTTGAAGATTATCTTCATTATATACAAGTCGTAGAGAATAAGTCCTTAGCAACCGTGGCATCCTATCGTAATGATCTAAAGGAATACCTCGCTTTTTTAGACGCACATGGATTTACGGCTATTGAAGATGTAACCTACATGGATCTGCAAGATTTTCTCAAAGAACAAAAAGTAAAGAAAAAAACGAGCAGTGTCAATCATATGATTACTTCATTGCGCATGTTTCATCGCTATTTGACGATGACATACCCTAAAATTCCCGATGCAACCTTACACATACGCTCTTCCAAAACCGCAAAGAAATTACCGACCTATTTTAATGTGGCGGATATTGAACGCTTATTAGATAGCTTCCAAGACAGTGATATGGACATATTCCATAAGGCTTTATTAGAAGTACTTTATGGCTGTGGCTTGCGAGTAAGTGAGCTGACGCATTTGCGTTTAAATATGACACATTTAGAGCAGGGCTTTCTCAAAGTGCTTGGTAAAGGAGAAAAAGAGCGGATGGTGCCTATGCATCAGCGCAGCGTACATGCGTTGCAACAGTATTTAGAATTTGTTCGCCCACAATGGGTGAAACAGCGAAGTCCTTTTGTGTTTCTTAACTCACGAGGACAGAATGTTTCAAGACAATATGTACATAACCTGATTAAGAGCAAACTTACAGCACTTGGCTTAGATGAACGTTTATCCGCACATAGCTTTCGTCATAGCTTTGCCACACATCTTTTAGATGGTGGTGCTGATCTTCGCGTTGTACAGGAGTTGCTGGGACATGCGGATATCGCTACGACACAAATTTACACCCATATTCAAAACAAACGATTACAAGATGCTTATGCATCTTTTCATCCAAGATCAAAGGAGGAAGACGACCATGAAAACATATAAACGTGTATTCGCCATCGTTGTAGATTCCCTTGGTGTTGGGGCTGCCCCTAATGCCAAGGCATATGGCGATGAAGGATGTGATACCTTAGGCCATATTGCTATGCATATGGAAAATTTCCATATCCCAAATTTAGCAAAACTAGGACTTGCCAATCTGCATCCTATGCAGCATGTAGCAAGCGTACAAGAACCTATGGGATATTATACCAAAATGATCGAGCGCAGTGTCGGTAAGGATACGATGACCGGTCATTGGGAAATGATGGGGTTATATATCGACACACCATTTCAAACATTTACAGAAAGTGGCTTTCCTAAGGAGCTGCTTGATGAGCTGAGCAAACGCACCGGCCATAAGATTGTCGGAAATAAAGCAGCAAGTGGTACCGAAATTTTAGATGAGCTGGGCGAACACGAAATTGCCACCGGAGATATGATTGTCTATACTTCCGCAGATAGTGTCTTGCAGATTTGCGGTAACGAGGAAACATTTGGTTTAGACGAATTATATCGCTGTTGTGAAATCGCCAGAGAGTTGACCATGAAACCGGAATGGAAGGTAGGACGTGTTATAGCCCGTCCATATATCGGCAAGAAAAAAGGTGAATTCAAGCGTACGGCAAATCGCCATGATTATGCCTTAAAACCATATGGGAAAACGGTATTAAATGCCTTACAAGAGCATGGGTATGATGTTATCAGTGTTGGTAAGATCAATGACATCTTTGTAGGCGAAGGCATCAGTGAAGCGTATAAATCAAAAAGCAGTGTGCATGGTATGGAGCAGACAATCGATATCATGAAAAAGGACTTCCAAGGCTTATGTTTTGTAAATCTTGTTGATTTTGATGCTTTGTGGGGGCATCGCCGTAACCCTGTTGGCTATGGGGAAGAGCTAGAGCGCTTTGATGAAAAACTCGGCATCGTATTAAAACAGCTAAAGGAAGATGATTTATTAATTATCACTGCTGATCATGGAAATGATCCTACCTATAAAGGCAGTGATCATACCAAAGAAATGGTGCCAATGCTTGCCTATAGTCCATCTATGCAAGGACATGGCTTATTAGCATTGCGCGATAGCTTTGCGGATATCGGTGCCAGCATTGCGGAAAATTTTGCAATTGAGATGCCAGAGAATACGATTGGAACAAGTATGCTGGCTTTATGGAAATAAATAAGTAAAGGAGTAGAGAACATGAGTAATTGCAGTAGCTGTCCTAGTAAAGGGACCTGTGGGAAGAGTGAAGATACCTGTGGTATCCAGAACAATGCCCGCAACAAAATCAAACACGTCATTGGCGTGATGAGTGGAAAAGGTGGCGTAGGTAAAAGCTCAATGAGCGTTTTATTAGCAAAAGAGCTGCGTCAAAGAGGCTATCAGGTCGGTATCATGGATGCCGATATCACCGGGCCAAGTATTCCAAGACTTTTAGGCTTGGAACATGAAAAGGCATATGGCACAAACGATGCTATTGAACCTGTCATTGATAAAGATGGTATTAAAGTAATGTCTTTGAACTTTTTGATGGATGATGAAAATCAACCGGTTGTATGGCGAGGTCCCATCGTTGGAAATGCTGTTCGTCAGTTTTGGACAGATGTCGTTTGGGAAGAATTGGATTATCTGCTGATCGATATGCCACCGGGAACTGGTGATGTCGCATTGACTGTTTTACAAAATATGCCGGTGAATGGCATTGTGATGGTATCTACACCACAACCTATGGTATCAATGATCGTATCGAAAGCCATTAATATGTGTAAGGAAGTAAAGGTGCCGGTTTTGGGTATCATCGAAAACATGAGCTATGTCGTTTGTCCAGATTGTGGTCGCCATATTGAAATATTTGCACATAAGAATACAGATGAATTCTTACAGAGCAACGACGTTGAATTATGGGCTGAATTACCAATGATGGATGCCATTTCACAGATTTATAAAGATGATGACTTCACCCCTGAAACAGTAAAAAAAGTCCAGAAATTAATTGCACCTGCTGTTGATAAATTGGAAGCGTGCATGAAATAACGAAAAAGGGCATAAAATGCCTTTTTTTAGTGCCTTTTGCAAGATTACTCACTTATGTGATACTGCTAAATCTATCTAAATGTAACAATTCCCATTTATTTTCATGAAAAAAATATTTCCATTTACCATAGATTGTGCTATATTAGTAAAGGATTTTTTATAAGTCTTAACAACTGGGCTTTAAAAACCCGCAAGGAGGAATTTTTATGCCAGGTTATGTTGTTGTAGGAACACAGTGGGGCGATGAAGGAAAAGGAAAAGTCGTCGATTATTTAGGTTCCCATATGGATTATGTTGTTCGTTTTCAAGGTGGTAACAATGCCGGACACACAGTTGTTGTCAATGATGATAAGGTGGTTCTCCATTTGTTGCCAAGTGGCGTTTTACAAAAAGCGTTGTGTATCATTGGACCAGGTGTTGTTGTTGACCCTTTTGTCTTTTTGGAAGAAATTAAGGCATTAGAAGAAAAAGGTCTGCCTACGGAACATGTCAAGATTTCTGATTGTTCCCATATCATTATGCCATATCATGTGCGTTTAGATAGTTTGCAGGAAGCTCAATTGCAGGAAGCAAAAATCGGTACGACGAAACGTGGCATTGGTCCATGCTATGCTGATAAGTATTCTCGCATCGGCTTGCGAATGGGAGATCTAAAAGATTTTGAACAGTTTAAAAAGAAATTAAAACGGGCTTTAGAAATGAAAAACATCCTCTTCCATCAAGTTTATCAGGATGAAGGATTCGTATATGAAGACATGGTGCAGCAATTTGCCGAGATCAGAGAAAAACTATTACCTCGTATCGTCAATGCACAGTTGCTAGTTAATGAAGCATTAGACACAAACAAACAGGTGCTGTTTGAAGGTGCCCAAGCGGCAATGCTGGATATCAATTATGGTAACTATCCATATGTGACAAGCAGTTCACCAACAAGTGCCGGTGTATGTACAGGTGCCGGTGTTGCACCACAGAAGTTGGATGTGATCATTGGAATCGCCAAAGCATATTCTACGCGTGTTGGAGAAGGACCTTTCCCATGTGAATTATTTGATGAGGAAGGCGATACACTGCGTGAAAAAGGTGGGGAATATGGTGCTACGACCGGACGTCCACGCCGCTGTGGTTGGCTGGATGTCAATGTTGTACGACATGCCGCAATGATCAATGGATTAACCGATCTTGTCATCACCAAGTTAGATATTTTAAGCGGGTTTGATAAAATCAAAATGTGTGTTGCCTATGAGATTGATGGACAGCGCTATGATTACATCCCAAGCAATATTGAAGACTTGCAAAAAGCAAAACCTATTTATGAAATATTCGATGGATGGAATGAGGATATCGCAAACATATCCCATTATGATGAACTTCCTGAGAATGCCAAAATTTATTTGCGTCGCATTGAAGAATTGTGCCATACGAAAATCTCTATGATATCTGTTGGACCAGAGCGTAATAGTAATATCATCGTTCATGAAATGTTAAAGTAAGCTTTATATATATTATAAAATAAGTATTGAACAAAGGCGTTCAAAGGATGAAACTAGATGTTTCACTTCCTTTAACGCCCTTTTTAATTTCATAACCAGAAAGAAATAGCGACTTGTAAGGGAAGTGTTAAAACTTTTAATAACATTTCATGATTAGACAACTGCGAATTTTAAGCATGGGATCATGCAACCTGTGATTGCATAATACACGCTTAGATAGTATTCTAGTGTGCTGTATCGTTGATATTTAACATTACTACTGCATCTTATTCAGAT